>JADLAP010000168.1 GCA_020848195.1 Phycisphaeraceae bacterium | reverse complement strand
GAGAGGGCCAGGGTGAGGGTTCGGCGTACGCAAACCGGCACGTCCAATCACGGGCAAAACGTGATCGAACGACGTACCCTCACCCAGCCTCTCCCTGAAAGGGAGAGGGGCAAAAGCCACATGCGTTTGCCCTGGGACGGTATATCCAGGTTTGGCTTGCGATAGAGCTTCCAGCTACCCTGCTGCCATGCAATCTCTCGATTTCAACTGGGCGGAAAAACGCTGGACGGATCCGGTCACGAAGACGGAAATGGTCTGCTTGTCGCCGCCATGCAAACGGCATTACCGCAACAACTACTTCCGCATCAACCAGTTCACCGACGACGGCCAGTGGATGGTGATGCTGGAAGCCGGAGAGGTGGCGTATGGTTGCATCGCCGGGACATTGCGCGTGCTGGTGCGAAACCTTGTCACCGGCGAAACGCGGGTACTGGGCGAAGTGGCTCCTCCACCCAAGCCCATCGGCCCAGGGTGGTATTCCGACGCCAACGACAACATCATGTTCACCATTGCCCGCCGGTCGCATAAGGTCAATGTGACGGACTTTCGGGCTGGCGAGTTCGATCAGCGTTTGATCCAGTTCGACATCGACACCGGCTCCCGCCGCGATATCCAGCCTTCCGAACGCATCAATTTCCTGTATGAACCAAGCTTCGATGCCACGGAGCGGTATACGTACACGCCGATGTGGAGCGAGCGATGGGAACGGCGAAGGCACATGGATCCCGCGGATTTCAATGCCATGATGGCGGCCCAGCCGGGGCTGCATCACATGGTCCGCATCGATCTGGATACCGGGGAAGTGCAACGGCTCTTCAGTGCCGAGTCCTGGTGGATGGGACACCCCAATCCGCATCCAATGCATCCGGACCTGTTCATGTGCTGCCAGGAATGGGGTGGGGAAATCGCTGCGACGCGCTGGGGCCGGGCAAAGGAACATGAGCGGATTCGCGTGCTCGATCTGGCCACGGGACAGTGGGACAAGCGGAAAGCGTGGGAAGGCGCGCACGAACACTGGGCTCCACGCAGTCGGCGGATTTATGCGCACCAAGGCTGGGTCAGTCACGAGATTTGCCGCAGCGACCTCGACGCCGGCACGGTCGAACGCTTCTTCTGCCTGCCCGGCATCGGCGGTACGTATCACGCCACCGTGGCGCCCGACGAATCGTTCCTCGTCGGCGAAGGCACGGACAAAGCGATGATCGCCACGTGGATGCGCGGCTACTTCAAGCAACTGGCGGAAACCGACCCGGTCATGGCCCAGCAACCCTGGCTGCGCGATGTGCTGAAACTTTCGCCGGGCGAAACGGTGTGGAAGTATGAATTGCCTCCACGCATGGAACTGGACCCGGCCGATTATCCCGGCGTGGACGGCATGGCCCGCGCGGTGCGGGATCTGCAAGCCAACCCGGACATGGCCGTACGCACCATACCCATCTGCACCTTCCGTTCGCTGACGCGCACGCTCTTCAAGGATTGCCGGCTGGAAAGCAACGCCCACGTCACACCCGACAGTCGGTGGGTCGTGTTCCAATCCTCCAGCGAGGACGATTGGTTTGAAATCTGGGCCGCCAAGGTTCCCGGCGCGTAAGTTGGCTACCAAGCTCCGGCCGCGTGAACACGACTTCAAATATCTGTTGACAGCATCTATTGAATCTATATAATTTATGTTGTAATCAATCTGTTCAATAATGCCATGACCTCATCCCTTCACACGCTTGACTTCAACCCCCACCGGCCCATGCAGGGCCAGATCAGCGAGCATGTCCGCAGGCTGATCGATTCGGGAAGCCTGGCTGAGAAGGAGCGTCTGCAATCCACACAAAATCTTGCCAAGCAATGGGGTGTGGACATTCGCACCGTGCATCTGGCACTGCTTCCCCTGGTTCGGGAGGGGTTGCTGGTGCGGATTCCGCGAGTGGGCACGTTTGTGGGGCCGCGCAGGAAGAAGCTGTCGCGCGTGGTCATTTACATGGCTGGCGAGCAATTCGACACGGCGGATGGGTCTTTGCCGCGTGCGGTGATGAACCAGTTGCAGCGGTGCATCAAGCAGGAGGGCATCGAGCCGGACATCTGGATTGACTCGCGTGACCATCAGGAGCGGGACGTCGCCTGGCCGGCGATGGCGCAGGCTGTGGCGGAGCGCCGGATTCAGGCCGTCATCGTGCCTCAGTTGACCACCAGCCTCCTGGCGTGGATCAAGAAGCTGCATGTGCCCTACTCCGTGATCGACGATTCCAGCGACGAGCATGGCGTCTGCATTGACGCGAAAATGTTTGCCCGGCGTCTTGTCCAGTGCGTTCACGAACAGGGTTGCCGATCCGTCGGCGTGATCACGGGCATGCATGTCCCCGAGCCATGGGGCAATACCCGCGACGAACTGGCCTTTCACCAGCAGCTTCATCTCGAGACGGACGTCCGCGGCTTGGAGCTTCGGCCGCAGTGGATTCAGACGCCCGATGCACGGGAACCCCTGATCCGCAGTATGCGGTATGAGATGTGGGGGTATGAATGGTTCCACAAACTGTGGTCCATGGCGCCCCGGCCCGATGGTTTGATCGTCACCGACAACGTGATGACGCAAGGCGTCATCAAAGCCATGCTCGAACTGCATGTGCGCGTTCCTGAACAACTGAAGGTCGCCAGCGTGAAACTGGCGCATGTGGACATCTTTTCCCCGTTGCCGCTGGAGCATGTCGTCATCGATGAGGCCCAGCTTGCCCGGGGTTTGCTCACGCAGGTTCAGAGGCAGTTTGCCGGCCTAGCCTGCTCGTCAATCCATGTTGATCCCCAATGGATGCCTCGGGACCGCCGGGGACTGACCGAGGCCGGCCATGATGTGAATCTGGACCTCCACGCGAACATGGCGTCAACGTGAACGATCAAGGCTTCGTCCCGACCACCCTGATTTGACCCAGGAGCTTAAGCATGACGAGCAACCGACCCACGAACGACAGGACCATGTGCGACAGCGAACCCGCGCGGACGACAACCTTTACCGCCGGTTCCGCGGTCGATCATGGACTCCGGGGATTCACGTTGATCGAGCTTCTCGTGGTCATATCCATCATTTCCATGCTGATCGCCATTCTCCTTCCCGCGCTGGCTAAATCCCGCGAGGCGGGACGGGCGATTGCGTGCTTGTCCAATCTCCGCCAGTTGGGCCTGGCGACGCAGGGCTACATGACGGACATCAGCAAAGGACTCGTGCCTCCCGCCCGCGACGGTTGGGTCAAGCCGGACGGGACGAACATGTTCGGCGGCTGGATGATGCTGTGGAACACCCATTACTATGACCCCGGCACGGGGATCATCAGTTGCCCTTCGGACCTGACCACGGAAATGGGCTTTGACTATTTTCCGTATCCGTTCACCACAAACCAGGTGGGAACGGCCTTCAACCGAAGTTACCTCTGGAATTCGGCAGCAGGCTACAGACTGTTCTCGGAGAACTCCTTCGCCGGGGAAGGCCCTCGGTTCTGGCGCATTGATGAACTGCGCAAACCTACGATAGATTTGCTGAACTGGTGCATGGACTGGCCGTCCGTGCCTTGGCCAGCCTATGGCTCAGGCTCCACGGAATACTTCTGGGGAGGCGGCCTGAGCTACTACCTGGCGCATCCACAGCCGGGCTACGAATGGCTGCACACGGAAACGTG
>JADLAP010000167.1 GCA_020848195.1 Phycisphaeraceae bacterium | reverse complement strand
CCATTTCGGCGGCGCGCCGGGACTGACCTACCTGCTGCAAACGTTCGCGCCGCAACTGCGGGCGGCGGGCGTCGCCCAGGCGCGGATCGACGATATTTTCGTTCACAACCCCGCGGCCGCCTTCGCCATGAGCGGCGCGGACAACAACAAAAGGAGTCGATCGTGAGCAAAATCTGGCGCATCGCCGGCATCAATTTCGACCACATGCACATGGGCGACCTGCTGCGGCTGGTATACGATCATCCCGGCGCCGAAATCGTCGGCGTGTGCGATGCCGAAGCGGCGCGCATGGCCTCCACCATCGACAAGTTCGACATCCCCGCCGACCGCGTTTATACCGACGTCGACCGCTGCATGAGCGAATCCCGTCCCGACCTGGTGATCCTCTGTCCGGCGACGGCCGAGCATGCAAACTACGTCCAGCGCGTCGCGCCTTACAAGACGCACGTCTTCGTCGAAAAGCCGTTCGCCGCCACGCTCGCCGAGGCCGACCGGATGATCGCCGCCGTCGCCGCCACCGGCAAACAGCTCATCATCAACTGGCCGCTGCGCTGGTATCCAGCGCACGTCACCGCCAAGCGCCTGGCCGACGAGGGGACGATCGGCGAAATCCTCCAGGTTCACTATTACGACGGCAATCGCGGCCCGATGCGCCACGTCGCCGACAAGGTCGAGATCGACGAGGCGACGGCCAACCGCGAGAAGGCCAAAAGCTGGTTCTATCAGAAGGACAAGGGGGGCGGCTCGCTGATGGATTACCTGGGCTACGGCACGACGCTGGGCACCTGGTATATGAACGGGCGGGCGCCGGTCGAGGTGACGGCGATGGTCGATCGTCCGACCGGGTTGCAGGTCGACGAACACAGCATCACCATCTGCCGCTACGACATTCCCGGATCGGGCCTGAGCAAATTCGAGACGCGCTGGGGCACGTTCACCGATCCCTGGGTCCACCAGCCCCAACCCCGGTGCGGCTTTGTCCTGGTCGGGCGCAAGGGAACCATCAGCAGCTACGACTACCAGAATGTCATCCACTTGCAGACGCTGGATCACCCGGCGGCCCGTGAAGTGCCCGTCGATACGCTCGCCGCGCCCAACCGCAACCCCATCGAGTACGTGCTGGACCGGCTGGAGCGCGGCGCCCCGATCGACGGACCGCTTTCGCCGTCCATCTGCCGCATCGGACAGCGCATCGTCGATGCGGCCGCGCGCAGCGCCGCCGAAGGGCGGACCGTTCCGTTGCCGGGATGAACCGACCGCGGAAGTTTGCTACAATGGATGGACCAGATCATGGCCGGCACCCGTCACAAGGAAACGTCCGCGGATGAATATCCCGTCGCCCGGGTGGGGCGCGAGTTGCGCCGGAGGGTGCTGGAGGGCGTTTACGCGCCCGGCGACCGCGTCCCCACCGAGCGCGAACTGGAGACGGAGTTTGGCGTCAGCCGGCTTACCGTGGCCAAGGCGCTGGCGCCGCTGGTCGCCGAAGGGTTGATCGTCCGTCAGCGCGGACGCGGCAGCTACGTCACCCATCGTCGCGCCGGGCGGCGCCGGGAATCCGCCGTCGTCGCCGACGACCGCAGACTGATCACCTTCATCAGCCCCGGCGCATCCGGCGGATCCGGCGGCGGCGGCGTGGTCGTCGAACGCGGCGTTCTGGAGGGGATGCACGCGATCCTGGGCCCGCTGGGATATCGCGTGGGCGTCGACTTCTACCGCGATTCCCAGCAGCAACTGCGCTGTCTGGAACGCTACCAGGACCGCGCCCCGGCGGCGTTCGTCGTCTGGCCGGAACCCGATGAAGGCGTCATCCAGAAGTTGCGCGCCATGACCGGCGAGGGCTTTCCGGTGGTGCTGGTCGATACCTACCTGGAACAACTCGATTGCGACTACGTCGTTTCCGACAACGGGCACGGCGGCCGCGCCATGGTCGAACACCTGGTCGCGCTGGGGCATCGGCGCATCAGCTACCTGGGCGAACCGCCGGTCCGCAGCTCGCTCATCGACCGCCTGGGCGGATTCCTCAGCGCGACCGTCGCCGCCGGTCTACCGATCGACGCCAACACCGTGGTGTTGCTCTCCCGCCAGGACCGGCAAGGGCTGTCCGAAGCGATCGACCGCCTTTTGCAGGCGCCCGAGCCTCCGACGGCGCTGTTCTGCGCCCACGACCAGGTGGCGATGTCCGTCGCCTATCTGCTGCGCGAGCGCGGCCGGCGCGTGCCCCAGGACGTGACCCTCGTCGGTTACGACAACATCGACGCCGCCGCCGATTTTTACGTCCCCCTGACCACCGTCGCCCAGGACTTTTACGAAATGGGGCGCCTGGCCGCCGAAATTCTGCTATACCGCATCAACGGCGGCGACATGGCCGTGCCTTACCAGGTCCACGTCCGCCCGCGCCTGATTCAGCGCGCTTCGGGCGCTGCCCCGCCGGGCCATCGGGATGCGGCGCTGCCGGCGGTGATGCCGGGGGCATGATCCATGCGGAATCGGACTTTGGACACGCAAGGGCGGGGAATCGCCCCCGCCGATGCCCGGCGGCATCCGACCTGGACCCGCCGGCGGATCGTGGCGGCGTACGCGGCACTGGGCGCGCTGGCGTGCGCCATGGTGCTGTGGGTGGACCGGGACGTGATGGGCGACCAGCGGCAACAGTTGGAAAGATCGACGGTGGAGGCGCGGCATGCGTATTAAAGTCAACGGCTACGAACGGCAGATGCCGCCGGGGGCGAGCATCGAGCTTCTGCTGGAGCAACTGAAGCTGCGCCCCGACCAGGTGGCGGTGGAGGTGAACCGCCGGCTGGTGCGGACCGAGGCCTACGGTCGGGCGCTCTCCGACGGCGACCAGGTGGAGATCGTGACCTTCGTCGGCGGCGGCTGAGCGCGTTGTGAAACCGCCCTCGGGGGCTATGATGCGCGGCTCGATATGATCCGGACGAAGATTATTGCGACGATGGGACCGGCGTGCGGCGACGCCCAGACGCTGTTTCGGCTCTTTGAGGCCGGGGTGGATGTCTGCCGTCTGAACTTCTCTCATGGGACGCTGGAGCAGCACCTGCTGATGCTGCGGACGATCCGCGAGGCGGCGGCGCGGTTCGATCAGCCGATCGCCATCCTGGGAGATCTGTGCGGACCGAAGATCCGCCTGGGGAAAGTTGCCGATCATGCCCAGAGCGGAGGGATGCCGATCGCGGTGGGCGATGAGCTGATCATCCAGCGCCAGCCGATCGTCGGCGAGGCCGGGCGGGTCAGTTGCACCTATCCGAACCTGGTGGACGACGT
>JADLAP010000166.1 GCA_020848195.1 Phycisphaeraceae bacterium | reverse complement strand
CGCACCGAGACGGCGAAGCAGATCGCCCTGGCCATTCGCGATGAAGTGCTGGATTTGGAGCGGGCCGGCATCCGCATCATCCAGATCGATGAACCCGCGCTGCGGGAAGGCCTGCCTTTACGGCGCGACGCCTGGCGGAATTACCTGGCGTGGGCCGTGCACGCCTTTCAACTGAGTGCGGCGGGTGTCCGTGATGACACACAGATCCATACGCATATGTGCTATGCCGAATTCAACGACATCATCGAAGCCATCGCGGCCCTCGATGCCGATGTGATTTCCATCGAAACGTCACGCTCGAATATGACTTTGCTGCAGGCGTTTGCCGACTTTGAATACCCCAACGCAATCGGTCCGGGCGTCTACGACATCCATTCGCCCCGCGTTCCCGCCCAGGCCGAGATGGAAACCTTGCTGCGCAAGGCGGCCAAGGTCCTGCCGCCGCGGCTTCTCTGGGTGAACCCGGACTGTGGACTCAAGACGCGCCAGTGGGCGGAGGTCATTCCGGCGCTGCAGCGCATGGTTGCAGCGGCACGGGTGCTCAGAGATGCCGCGGGGGGCGCCCTTGAATGCGATGCGTGATGATGCATACAGCAAAACAGACTGACTGGAGTCCGCTTTCGGCGCGGTTTGTGAAGGACCCCTATGCGGCATGCGATGCCATGCGCGAAACGTGTGCCGTCTCCTATGGGGAGTTGTTGGGATGGTCGGTGTTTCGACATGCCGATGTTCTTCGTGTACTCAACGACCCCAGGACGTTCAGCAATGCGGCCTCCGGACATCGCGCGGTGCCCAACGGCATAGATCCGCCAGAGCACGTCGCGTACAGGCGCGTCATTGACCCGTATTTTCAGGCTCCGCGCATGCAAGCGTTTGAGCCGGTCTGTCGGGAAATCGCCGCGGACCTGATGGGAGCGCTGGCCCATGGCGAGGCGATCGAATTGATGGATGCGTTTGCGCAGCCTTTCGCCGTTCGTGCCCAATGCGGCTTTCTGGCATGGCCAGTCGGCATGCATGACACGCTGAGAGCGTGGACGCGCCGAAATCAGGAGGCGATACGAACGCAGGACCGCGCGAGTATGGTCGCGATTGCATCTGAGTTCAGTGGGTACATGCTTGAGCGAATACGGACCCAGCGTGAACAGGAAGGAACCGAGAACGACGAGGTCCTGACCGGTCTGTTGCGCGCGCGCGTCCGGGGGCGTCCCCTGTCTGATGAAGAGCTCGTGAGCCTGCTGCGAAACTGGACGGTGGGCGAAATCAGTACACTGGCAGCCTCCGTGGGCATTCTCGCGCACTGCTTGGCGCACCGCCGCGATCTGCAGCAGTTGTTGCGCTCCGAACCCGGCTTACTACCCCAAGCGATTGACGAGATTCTACGGGTTTATGGCCCCCTGGTGGCATCTCGTCGCATCACGACTCAAGCTGTTCATCTTGGGAGCCAAGCGATTCCCGCTGGCGAGCAGATTTCACTGATCTGGATCTCTGCCAACCGCGACGGACGCGCTTTCGAAAATCCTTGTGAAATCGTGTGGAATCGTGATCAATCCGCGAACCTCCTGTACGGCGCCGGCATTCACGCCTGCCCGGGCGCCCCTCTGGCGCGCCTGGAACTAAGGGTTGTGATGGAGGAGTTCCTGCGACATACCACGTCTATCGCGCCAAGCCCGCATGCGCCTGCGGCCCGAGCCGCATACCCCGCCAGCGGCTTTGAACGGTTGCCGCTGGTTCTTGCCTGACAGGGAGCCTCCGTTCGCGAAGACGAAAGCGGTTCCGCCAAACATCCGTTGTCATGACTTGGGGCTCTGGTATAGGTTGCGTCCGCATGTCTGGCCCCAAACATCTACGTGCAGACGATGGTTTACCTGTCGCTCCGTCCATGGACGCGGCCTTGGCCTCTCTGTTGTTCCCTCCCCAGGACGCCGCGGTGTCCCGGCGCTTGATTCCGATTGCCGGACTGTCGATCATCATCGGCCTTGTGGGCGGTCTTGTGGCGAAAGCCTTGCTGGCACTCATCGCCGTGCTCAGCAATCTCATCTTTTTTGGAAGTCTTTCAACAACGCTGGTTGCCCTCAATACGGAATTCGTTGGACGCTGGATCCTGGTGATTCCGATTCTCGGGGCACTGGCCATTGGGCTGATGATTCGATTCGGATCATCAGCAATCCGCGGACACGGCATTCCAGAAGTCATGGAGAAAGTGCTGCGTGACCACAGCCGGATCCCGGCACGATTGATGCTCCTTAAGCCGCTCTCGGCGGCCATTGCCATCGGAACCGGGGGGCCATTTGGTGCGGAGGGACCGATTATAGCAACCGGAGGGGCGCCAGGCTCCGTGATGGGTTCCGTGCTTCGCATCACGGCGGACGAGCGCAAGGTCTTGCTTGCTGCCGGGGGCCGCCGGGATGGCGGCAACGTTCGGCACGCCCGTGGCGGCGGTGCTGCTCGCAATTGAACTGCTGCTCTTTGAGTACCGCGCACGCTCCATCATCCCCGTTGCGCTCGCCGCCTCGGCGGCCACTGCAGTTCGCCTGTTTGTGATCAGTACGGCCCCGGCATTCCGGATGCCACCCATCGCCGAGCCCAGTTGGACGGCACTCGCGGCATACATTGCCGTTGGGGCCGTTATCGGGCTGATTGCGGTGGGCATCACCAAAGCGGTGTATGCCATTGAGGACGCCTTTGAGCGTCTGCCCATTCACAACATGTGGTGGCCCGCCCTCGGGGCCATTGTGGTCGGCGTGGCGGGCTACTGTGACCCGCGGGACCTCGGCGTCGGTTATGAGCAGATCGAGGCGATTCTTTCGGGAAACATCCTCGGCTGGAGTTTAGTGCTCCTCGTTTTGCTGAAATTTGCGGCGTGGTCCATCTATTTGGGAAGCGGAACATCCGGGGGAACGCTGGCGCCGCTCTTTATCATTGGCGGCGGGTTGGGTGCGCTCGCGGGGGGTGCCGTTGCGGTCATGGTCCCTTCACTCGGCATCAGCATCCCCGTTGCCGGCCTGGTGGGCATGGCCGCGATGTTCGCCGGCGCATCCCACACACTGCTGGCGTCGGTGGTGTTCGCCTTCGAGGACACGCGTCAACCGCTTGGCCTGCTTCCGCTGCTAGCCGGCTGCAGCGCCGCTTATCTCGTCTCGGTGTTGTTGATGCGGACGTCAATCATGACGGAAAAGATGTCACGGCGTGGAAACGCACTTCCGACCGCCTACACCGTGGATGCGTTAAGCATGGTATTCGTGAAGGATGTCATGACACGCGAAGTCGAAACGCTGAATGCGGATGACCACGTTGAATCGGTCTGTGCGCGATTCTCCGATGAACTGTCGGTAATGCGCCACCAAGGCTTTCCGGTTGTCGATGACGCCGCGCAACTGGTCGGTGTCGTCACGCGGCGCGACATCCAGAGGCCAGGCGTTCAATCCGGAACGCGGCTTCGAGCCCTCATTCAGCGGACTCCGGTGGTCACCCGTCCGGAAAACACCTTGCGGGAAGCGGCGGATCACATGGTCCGTGAGCACGTGGGTCGCCTTCCTGTCGTCGCCGGGAACGACCGCCGGGTCATCGGGATCATTTCCCGCAGCGACCTTCTTGCCGCACACGCCCACAGGCTCGCAGCGACACAAGTGATGACGAAGAGCAAATCGGAACCGCAATCCATGTCGCGGAGGGGTGAGCCGGGATTGTGACCGGGCAGCCCCGTGCGCCAGCGCGTCTCCCCATATCGACGCGGAACATCCGCGCCTTGACCAGCGCGTGAATACGAGATAAAAAGAGACACATATCGTTAATATGGGCTGGGCGGCGTGCTTCGCGATGACTGTCGTGAAACCGGACCTGGCTGCGGCAATGGCATGCGGATCGTCGTGGTCGCGGCCGATCCGAATGTGACTCAGGCGAGTCAGGAGTGAAGCCGATGTTCTCACAGACGGCGGAATATGCCCTGCGCGCGGTGGTGTGGCTGGCTGGGCATCGCGAAAATGCACAGGCCGCCACGCAGATTGCCCAGGCCACCCAAGTTCCCCCTGGTTATCTTTCAAAGATCCTGAACACGCTGGGACGTGCGAGGCTCGTGGTGGCTCGACGGGGGCTGCATGGCGGCTTCATGCTCAGCAGGGCTCCGGAAGCCATCTCGATACTGGAAGTGATCAATGCGGTCGATCCCATCAGACGGATTACCGCTTGTCCCCTGAATCTGAAAGCACATGCAACGACACGCTGCGCTTTGCATCCTCGCCTGGACGATGCGATCGGCACTGTCGAGCGTGTCCTGGCGGAAACGACCGTTGCCGATGTGATGGCGGATAAGCGACCGGTACATCCCCTGGGCGATCCGGCATGCGGTGGTCGCGTGGCAGCGCCGGCTGCGGTCCGCCGCAAATTGATCACCTCATCGTAATGGAAAGGTCGGTTGGTCGGTGAATGCGTGAGCCCGTAGTGTCAAAATGCTCATCCGGGCCTCGGCGCGAAGGAGTTCGCAATGATTTCGGGTGATTCGGCCAAGCTTTGGCGGTGGCGATGCCGGAAATCTCGACCGTTGCGAAGCGGCATGGTCCGCGATGACGCCTGGATGACGGTTTTGGGCGGAAAACTTCCGATGCACAGACGCGGGCAGGACGGGCGCGAGCGTCGGCTACGCAGCCTCTCGGTGGTAGTAGCGCAGAAGACCGCCCAAGCGCTCGGACTTGGCGATGCAGCCGACATTTCCGGTGCGTTCATCCGGAACCTTGTTGAGGGCGTAGTACGATCCGTAGTTCGATCTGACACTTTTCGCGGAAAGGTTTTGTCTGAATCTTTGCAAACAGCGTATTTGCAGTCGGTTGCAACTGACAAAGTCTTGTATGGACAGAGCATCTGACTTCGGATCAGAAGGTTAGGGGTTCGACTCCCTTCAGGCGCACCAGCTTTCGCCACAGCGGCGAAAGCTGCCCCGGCGCAGCCGCCGCAGGCGACGAAGCCGGGCCGAGTCGAAGAACGGTGTCCTCGACGCCCCGCCCGACACTAGCCTTTCATCGGCTCTCACCCCGCTACACGGCGTTCCCGGTCTGCAGTCCGTCTCCGTGTAAGTCTGGCAGTCTTTGGCAGCCCCATGAGGCGTG
>JADLAP010000165.1 GCA_020848195.1 Phycisphaeraceae bacterium | reverse complement strand
GTTGGACCCGGATGAACAGAAGCGGCAGATCGAAGCTGCCGGAGAAACTCCGATTTACAGCTACAACCAGACGGACTTTGTCAAAGAGCGAATTGCGGTCGAGGTGCAGTTTGGAAAGTATTCATTTGTCGCATATGACCTGTTCGTCAAACATCTTGCTTTTTACGTTCGGGATCACATCGACGTTGGCGTCGAAATCCTGCCGATGAAATCGTTGCAGCGGGAAATGAGTTCCGGCGTGGCGTACTACGAAAGTGAATTTTACAATGTGGTGCGACAAGGGAGGGGTGTACCCGCCGTGCCTCTGGTGCTTATCGGTATCGAACCTTGAATCACACACATATTGGCATTGACCGTTGAGATGTATCTGAAGTCCGTTTCGTGATGTTTAACGGAGCGGTTCCATTGTGACGACAATATGTGGATGAGGGGTTTTTCGGACATGGCGATGCTGGCATCGGCTGGGCCTGGGATGGCGGACCTGGGGCTGGTGGCGATGCTGCTGGTCGGCATGTTGCTGGCGTTGATGGGCCGGAAGCTGGCGAAGGTGATCTGCGCCGTGGCGGGCATGGCGGTTGGCGGCGTGTTCGCGCTGAGTCTGCCCGGCATCGACGCGCACCAGGCGGCGTTGCCGGTGTTCGTGGTTACAGGCTGTGCGGTGGGATTCGCCGCGGCGTGGTCGCTGTTTCGCGCGTTTGCGGGCCTGTTTTTCGGTCTGATGCTGGCGGCGTCCATTCCCGCGGTGAATCTGGCGATGCACCATGAGCCGCTTCCGCCGCTGCTGACGCCTGGGGAGATCGCCAGTTTTTCGGCCGCCGACGTGTCGATCAATCCACGTCAGCGCCTGCTCGAACATGCGCGGAACCAGAGCCAGGCGTGGACGCAATGGTGGTCGGGTCTGCCGGAGGACGACCAGAAACGGGTGATGGGACTGGCGATTCTCGGAGCGATGGCCGGTCTTTTTTTCGGGGTGATCGCGCCCTACACCGTGGCTTCGCTGGCGTCGTCGGCGGTGGGGGCGGCGATGCTGGTCTATCCGGGTTTGACGCTGTTGGACCACTTCGGCCCCTCCGGTCTGGCGGACAAAATGGGGGCGGGCAACGGCCCGATGCTCGCGGCGGGTCTGATAACCCTTCTGGGGGCCGCGCTCCAGTGGATGATCTGGCGACGCAAAGCCGATAAGTGACCACGGACAAGTGATTCGGGCTGCGCTGCGCACGAGGCGCGGCGGCTACGGCTTGTTCAGGCGCGAAAGGACCGCGACATGTTCCATGTGCCCCTGATGGCGTTGTTTGACGGCAACGAGAATGTCTTTGACGTGATGTCCGAGGTCTTCTCCCGCGGCGACACCCTCACGCACCCGCAGGACCTGATGACCAGCCTGCAGTCGATGTCGATCGTCTGGGCCTTGGTCTTTCTGGCGGCGGGACTGGCCTGTCTGCTGCACGGGGCGAAGTACTACAAGCTGGTAGTGATCGGCGCGGCCCTGACGCTGGGCCTCGGCGTCGGCTACTACCTCGGCAAGCAGATCGAAGCGTCGTGGGTCGTCGCCGGCTGCTTTGGCGTGCTGTTCGCCGTCTGCTGCTGGCCGCTGATGAAGTACGCCGTGGCGATCTTCGGTGGACTCGTCGGCGCGTTCATCGGCGCCAACGCCTGGGCCGCCGGCGCCAGTCTGCTCGCCGGCTCCCATGACGTGCAGGCCATGACCGAAAACTACTGGATCGGCGCCCTGATCGGACTGATCCTCTTCGGCCTGCTCGCCTTCATCCTCTTCAAACTCTCCCTCGTCCTGTTCACGTCCTTCAGCGGCTCGATGATCTCCGTCCTCGGCGGTCTGACACTGCTGATGCAGGTTCCCGCCTGGCGCGATCCGGTGTCCCAGAGCATCACAGCCCACCGCGTCATCATTCCGCTGATCATGCTGGTGCCGATGATCATCGGCCTGATCCACCAGCACACCGGCTCGCAGCCGGCCGCCAGCGCGCCCAAGCCCGTCGCCAAGTGATCCGGCGATCCTTTGCCGAAATCAACATCAACCCCCAGGCCCGCGCTCGATGAACGCGGGCTTTTTCACAGGCTCGTCACCTGCGTTCGAGGCGACAGCCTCGGCATCGTGACCTCGCCCGACAGGCGAACCAGTTCCCCGCGCGAGGCTTCGTCCAGCAGCGCGTTGCCCTGTGTGCGTTCCTTGTCCAGCAGGCGAAGCTGCACCAGTCGGGCGTCCGCGCCGCAGTAGAGACGTTCGATCTTGCCCTTGCTTCGCAGGCTGTCGCTGACGAGCCGGCCCCACGAGGCGTCGCCGGTCGCCGCTTCCGCCGGCCCCGGCTCCTTCGCCGTCAGGGCGAGGAAGGAATACTTCACGCGATCATCCCGCCTTCGGGTCACCGCCTGCACCTGGGCCACCATCGGCGTCGGTTCGACGAGGCGCACCTCGTGGCACCAGTGCCGCGGATTGACGAGCATCGGGCATGCCGCGGCATGGGGACAGGGGGCCAGCACGCGGACGCTGCCCATCGCCAGCAGCCGGTCGCGCGCCATCTGAAGCCGGCGCGTCGTGGTCTTGAGCGCCGGCTCCAGCGCCAGCAGCAGTCCCTTTTTCGTCCACGGCTGGAGCCACTGCGCCTGCAGTTCCGAGGCTTTGGCGTCGTCGGCTTCGTGGGCGAACAGTTCGTTGACCAGCCCCTGGGCCAGGGCGATGTCCCATGAGCGGGGCAGCTCATCGCCCATGGGGTGCATGAGGTCCATTTCGACCGTCTGGGCCTGTAACCGGATTCCGGCGATCTCGGCGGCACGGTGCATGAGGGTCAGCCACCGCCGCAGGGCCGGGCCGTCCATGTCGGCTCCGGTAAGCCGGACGGAAGGACATCGCGCGGCATCCAGACTCAGCAGCAGCCCCACGCCGGTAGCACCGACGCCAGCGCCCAGGTCCAGCGCGGTCAGAGGGGCGCTCCGGTCGGCGCTCGGCGAGGCGTCCGGCGTCTGCCCGTATCGCCGCGCCAGTTCGTCCAGCACCAGATGCACCTTCGGCGCGTCGGAGCAGAGGAAGTAGAACGTCTTGGCCAGCAGGTGTCCCTGGCCGCCGTCCTCGTCCGTCAGGTTGTCCCGGCTCGTGGTGTAGAGGTCGGAAAGGTCTTTGACCGCCTGGGCCAGCTTCGGCATCCGGAGCTGGGACGCTCCCAGCCTCAGCGCGGCAGGCCCCTGCGTCCAGAGCCATTCCTCCAGGGCGGTCAGACGGTCTTGGAACGTGGTGGCGTCGATGATCGGCAGCGCGTGCATGGCGGGTTTATACCGTAAACCGCCGCCTTCCGGGACATCAAAAGAAGTTACACAAAGAAATCAAGTTAGGATTGTTGCCCGTACCCGGCGGGATTAGAATCAGGTGTGCGGGCATTGCGGCAATCACAACACGGCAAAGCGGATCATGTCCAACAACGACGTCAGTCGTAACGCATGGAGTGGGGAATGACATGGCGGATTTCGGGGTAGTTCGTGGATGTTCCGGGGATGTTCTGAGGGGTATTCCGGGGGGTATTCCGGGGGGCGTGACAAGGGGTACGCAAGTTCAGGTCAAGGCCGGGGGATGAGTATGGTCGAGGCATGGACTTAAAAGTTCATTGTCCCGGTTGCCGTGCGATTCTGATGGTGCCTGTCGAGGCGGCGGGTCGGATTGCGCGCTGCCCAGCCTGCGACACGAAATTCCAGATTCCCACCGAAGACGAGATCGCGGAGCAGACGGTTTCCGCCTGGCTGGAACAGGACCTGGAGGAACTGTCCGAAACGGTGGACGATCAGTGGGCACGTCGTCTGCGCGAAGAGCAGGAGCGTCGCGTCCGGGAATCGCAGGAGCGCAAGGACGAGACAGCGGACGAGATTGAAAAGGTGCTCACCGGCGGCGAAGCGAAAGTCGAGCCGGAGAAGCCCAAGAGCAAAGGCCGGCGGATCGGCGAAATGCTGCGACTGCCGCCTTCGGCATCGCCGGTTCCGGGGACCACGGTGGGTCGCACCGGCGCCGGTCGTCCGGTTCCCGCCTCGCCGCCTTCGGGGACTGATCCGGGGACCGTGTCAGCGACGCAGCCGAAAATGCCGGTGACGACGCCGGCGCCCATCACGCCTTCGCCCGTCTCGCAGGCTTCACCCGTCTCACCGGTCGGCTCCGCGCCCGCGGCGCCGCCCCGTCCCGCGACGCCGCCTGCCCCGGCCACGCCCTTGCCGCCCCCCATGACGCCGCCCGCCGCGATGTTGCAGGCGACCGAACCGCTCAAGCCCGGCGCTGCCCCGCAGCTCGCCGCCGTCTATCCCTCCGATCTGTTCCCGGCCACCTCCGGGCCGCACCTGCTCGTCCGCAACGTCTCGCAGAAAGGCATTGAATTCGCCTTCGATTCCCGTTATCTGCAGCACGCGCGGTTCCGCCTGTCGATGCCCCAGGCCTGCGCGTTCACCAACGACCGCACGCTGGGCAACCTGATGGCCCGGCCTCTGGCGTTCACCGATCGGTCCCAGGCCACCGTCCGCAACGCCTTTGAAATCGAAGCCGGCCACGAGTTCCAACTCACCGATCGCACCACCGGCCGCGACATGCTCGCCCTCATGGGCGTGCTCAATCTGCCCGAACCCTTCGGCACCCCCATGCCGTACTACATCTCCCAGCCCCAGCGGTCGCTCTCGCTGCGCTGCACCACGCAACGCCGCGAGCAGGACGGCGGCATCACCTGCTTCGTGCTGATCCCCGATGGCCGCGTCGCACTCGAATGGCTCCGCAACGTCAACGGCGTCTGCGGCGAGGAGTTCGACCTGCTCGCACGCGACGTCAGCCGTCTGTGGCAGTCGGAATGGCTGCTCCTGGACGAACGCGTCCGTCAGCGGCTGGACAGTTGGGTCGAGTTCGTGCCGGGCGAACGGTTCCGCTACTACATCAACGACGCGGACATGTCCAAGAAAGACGAAGGCCTGGCTGGGATCGTGCTCACTGATCGCCGCCTGATCTACCACAAGTATCACCGTCACGGGCAGGTCAACTACGGCGAGGACGCGAGCCTGAGCGTGCGTCCCGATGGTCGGTTCGCCGGCCTGACGGTCAAAACGGACGAAGGCACGGTCAAGGCGGCCAAGTTCCACTTCGACGATCTGGAAAAGCTCCGCGACGCCGCACGCGAACTGGGGCTGAAGATCGACTACTCCCGCGAATGACCGTTCGCCCCACGCGGGACGGCCGGTGCTTTACAATGCGGCCATGAATGCGCGTCCGTCCAGCCGTGAAGCGGCGATCCGCGTCGTCGGCAAGCTGCAAAAGGCCGGGTATGTGGCCTACCTCGCCGGCGGCTGCGTGCGCGATCGTCTGCTGGGCCTGGAGCCTAAGGATCACGACGTCGCCACCGACGCCACGCCCGACCGCGTGCTTCAGTTGTATCCCAAGGCCCAACGCGTCGGCGAAGCCTTCGGCGTCGTCCTCGTCCGCGCCGGTGGCTGTCCCATCGAGGTCGCCACGTTCCGATGCGAAGACGGCTACTCCGACGGCCGGCATCCCGACCAGGTGCAGTTCACCGACGCCGAGCACGACGCCCAGCGCCGCGATTTCACCATCAACGCCCTGTTTGAAGACCCGATCGCCGATCGCGTGATCGATTTCGTCGGCGGCCAGGAAGACCTCCAGGCGCGGCGCATCCGCTCCGTCGGCGATCCGGATGAGCGGTTCGGCGAGGATTACCTTCGCCTCCTGCGGGCGGTGCGGTTTGCCGCGAGGCTGGATTTTCAGATCGAAATCCGCACTTCCCGCGCTATCCGCAACCTCGGCCGGTATCTCGGACAAATCAGCCGCGAACGCATCGGTCAGGAAATCGGCTGGATGCTCACCGCGCCCAGGCCTCAGCGCATGCACGCCGCCAAGCTGCTGCAGGATTACCATCTCGACGGTCCCGTGCTGCTGGAGGATCACCTCGCCGTCGCCTTGCCCACCCTCGCCGTCGTCGCGGAGCAGTCGGATTTCGCCCAGGTGCTGGCCGCGTGGATGCTGGATCGCCACCTGCGCGATGCCGGTTCGCTGACGAATTTCGCCGACCAGCATCTGGACAACCTGGCGCATCGCTGGCGCAAGGCGATGTGTCTGAGCAACGACACGCGCGATCTGTTGCTGACGCGCATCCGGCTGGCGGCGGCGGGCTTGGCGTGGCCCACACTTCCCAAGGCCGGCCGCAAGCGATGGCTCGCCCAGGCTCAGACCGATCGCGCCAGGCAATTGCTGCGCGCCCTGAGGCACGTCCATGGCATCGACGCGCTTGTGGACCAGATCGACCGCGAAGCGAACCCGCTGCTGGAAGAAGGCGTCGCGCCGTTCCCCTATGTCACCGGCGACGACCTGCTGGAGATGGGCCTGCGCCCGGGGCCGGCCATCGGCAAACTGCTCGAAGCCGCCTACGACCGTCAACTCGAAGGCGATCTGAAATCGCGCGACGCATCCCTGGCGTGGCTCCGCGAACAGACGCCGCAACGCTGACGCGCAAGCTGTCAGCTTGCGGCTATCACGGATTCTTTTTCAGCCGCAAGCTGACAGCTTGCGCGTCCTACGGCATTTGAATCAGCTCGAAATTGCAGACGGTGAAATCCAGTTCGGCGGCGGCGTCGCATTTGAGCCGGCCGTCGGGGTCGAGCGTCAGCAGCAGGTGATCGCCCTGGAGGTTCAAAGGTTCGCAGCCGGCTTCGGTCAGGCGCTGCCGCGCCATATCCACGAGGTGGCGGTAGCGGCGGTCGGTAAGCAGGCCGGTGTCCAGGGCGCGCAGGGAATCGAAGCAGAGCGTGATGAGGTAGCGGCCGTCGTTGTCGCGCCGAAAGTGCCGGCCATCGGGGTGAATCGACATGAGAAACGACGACGGCGATTCGGCCAGTTCGGTCAGGCCCACGGTGCTCAGGCGTCGCGTGGTGTCCTCGATGATCCTGCGGTACTCCGGCTGCGAAATCAGTTCCTCCTCGAATGCCTGGGGCACGTCGATGATGCCCCAGAGCGGCGCGTCGCCCTGTTCATCGGCGGGCAGGATGCCGCGCCACAGGCCCCAGAGCGTGTAGAAATCGTGATCCGGATCGAGGATCGTCTGCGGCGTTTCCTCGGGCGGGAGGATGTGGCGGTGATTGTTGTACCGGGATGGATCGCGGAGATAGGAGGCTTCGGTGGATTCGTGGCCGGTGCGGTAGATGGCGCGTGCGAAGGCGGTGCGGATGCCCTGATGGCGGAGTCGTTGGGCGAGGGCGACTTCCTCGAAGGGGCTGTTGAAGCCGTATTCGCGGATGCGCTGGCCTTGCTCGTAGAAGGGATCGACGTGCGGTTTTTCGCCGATGCGGGAGCGGCGGTAGACGACGTGGATGTTGTCGCGGGTGCGGGTGCGATAGACCTCGTTGACGGAGGAGAGCTTGGTGCGCGGGGTTCGTCGCCAGCGGTCGGGGAGGAAGAAGTCGAAGAGTTCGGGATCGTGTCCGACGACCCAGAGCTTACCGCCGTTGGGGGTGACGCCGAAGATGTAGCGGACGCCGAAGATATCGACCTCGTGCAGGCCTTCGGGCAGTCGTTTGGGCAACGGATCCTCGCGTGAGCGAAGCAATCGCCAGTAGCGGGCGCGTTGCGAGGTGCGGAAGCGGGTCTTGTATTCCTCGGTGCGTTCGAGCAACTCGAAGTCGATCAGGGCGTAGGCGAGATTGCCGTGGTGGCGCAGCAGTCTGCCCGTCTTGCGTTCGCGCTGAAGGATGAAGTGCTTGGGCTTGTTGTCCAGCACGCGAAAGCCCTTGGCGCTCAGTTCGTGGATCACGCGGGCGGTCAGTTGCTGGAGTTCGACATCGGAGATCAGGCCGTAGGCCTGCATCTGCTCGGCGTTTTCGCCTTTGATCCAACTGTAGATGACGACGTATTCGCGTTTGATGTCCAGTTCGATGGCGAAGGAGGCCGGTGCTCCCGCCTGGTCGACGGCCATGCGCCGCTCGTGCGCGGTGAACCGGCTCTTGGTGCGACCCAATCGCCACAGCGCGTGTTCGCCGGGCGTGACGTAGATCGCCAGCGGCCTCTGCGCCAGCAGATTGACGTCCGCCGGACCATAGCGGCCCTGACGCAGTTCCATCACCTGACCGAATTCCTCGAACGGACTGTTGAACCGCGCGTTGGCGATCACCTCGTCGCTCATCCGCTCGGGGAAGCTGGCCGCCATGACCAGCGGCACTTCCTGCCCGACGCGGGAGAACTTGATCACGAGGTCCAGCGGCCTGCCCAGCACGTTCCGCGATGGAAAGCGATACACCGCGGCCGTCGCCCCCGGCAGCCGCTCGCCCTCGCGCTGATACTTCTGGCCGACGAACCATTGCGCCGGCATCAGCGACGGCAACAACTGCCAGCCGTGCCGGGTGACAAACAGTTCCCCGCCCTCCGGCGGTTCGAGATGCACATAGTCCACGCCGAAACAACGTGTTTTCAGCCGCCAGTCCAACTGGTCGAACGGGGTCCGGATCAGGCCACTGAGCAGATCGCTCGTGTCCACTTCGCCGCTTCGGTTCATGGGTGTGACCGTAAGGGGTAGCGGGAACCGTCGAATACTGCGGACAGTATAGTCTTATTTTCAATGCGACGCGAGGGGAATTGATGGGGGGAAATGACCGAATGTCCAAGTCGGCATGACGAATGACAAGGCTCGCGGGCAGTTTGCCCGCGGCTGAGATGGACATTGATTTCATGTCGTCGTCACGACGCGCTGAAGCGGTGAACCATGGTGTGCTGATAGGTCTGACCCGGGCGCAGGATGGGGCTGGGCCAGTCGGGGTGATGGATGGCGTCGGGATGAATCTGGGTTTCGAGGCAGAACCCGCCGTGCCGGGCGTAGGCGGCATGGCACTTGGCGTTGGGCATGGGTTCGAGGAAGTTGCCGGTGTAAAGCTGAAAGCCAGGCTGATCGGCGAGCAGTTCCAGACGCCGGCCGGTGACGGGGTCGTGGACGGCAGCCATCAGGCGAAGCTGCGATGACGGGCCGGGAACGATGAAGTGGTTGTCGTAGCCGACGGGCTGACCGCCGGTTTGGTGCAGGTCCTGGCCGATGGTTTTAGGCGTGGTGAAATCAAACGGCGTTTCGCGCACGGGATCGATCCGGCCCAGCGGCACGCAGTCCAGGCCGTTGGGCAGATACGTCGCGGCGGGGCTGTGGAGGATGTGTCCGGCAATGGACCCGCTGTCGTGGCCCGCGAGGTTCCAATAGGTGTGCTGCGCCAGGTTGCACAGCGTGGGCTTATCGCATGTGGCAGCCATGCGGACGATGAGCTGTGCGTCGGCGGTCAGCGTGTAGGTCACGGTGACGTCGAGGTTGCCGGGGTAGTGTTCTTCGCCGTCGGGGCTGACGCGGTGGAACCGGATGGCGGGGCCTTCGTCCGTGGTCAGAAGCCGGGCGTCCCAGACGTGCTTGTCGAAGCCTTTGTCACCGCCGTGGAGGTGGTGGATGGCGTTGTTGTTCAGCGCCAGTTGGAACGCCCGGCCGTCGAGGTTGAACTGACCCTTGGCGATGCGGTTGGCGCATCGTCCGGCGATGGCGCCGAAGAACGGATGGCCCGCGAGATAGCCGCTGAGACCTTCGCAGCCCAGGACGATGTCGGCGAAGTGGCCGCGTCGGTCGGGGACGTGCAGTTCGGTGATGATGCAGCCGAGGTTGGTGGCCTTGAGGGTCAGGCCGGTGTCGTGGCGGAGGGTCAGGAGTTGGACGGATTGGCCGTCGGTCAAGCCCCAGGGCGTGGCGCAACAGGTGCAGGTCATGGCGCAGGTTCCAGGATGGGGGGAGGCCAGATGATACCGGGCTGGCTGGTGCGCAAGAAAAAGGCCATCCCGAAGGATGGCCCTTGTATTCAGTTGGAGTGGAGGAGCGAGGCTCAGTAGCGATCGCGTCCGCCGCCGCCGCCACGGTTGCCGTAGCCGCCGCGACCGCCGCCGCCGCCACCGCTGCCGCCACCGAAGCCGCCGCGGCCACCGCCGCCGCCGCCGCCACCGAAACCGCCGCGAGCCGGACGGTTTTCACGCGGACGAGCTTCGTTGACCGTCAGCGGACGGCCGCCATGATCCTTGCCCGACAGACCCTCGATCGCTGCCTGCGCCTCGGCATCCGATCCCATTTCCACAAAACCGAAGCCCTTGCTCCGGCCCGTCTGGCGATCCATCACCACTTGAGCGCTGGCGACCTGGCCGAACTGTCCGAACATTTCTTCCAGTTCCCCATCGGTCACGCTGTAGGGAAGGTTGCCGACGTAAAGTTTCGTACCCATTCTTCTTCGCTCCACACAGGGAGTCTCAGCCCAAGGTCAGCTTTCGGGGCTGCAGCGAAAGGGCCCAACGTTCCGGGCCAGGAAGGTAGGGGGAGCGAAAGAGGCGGGCGCGAAGCTCTAGAAAACATGCAATCGTCGCAGACTCGTTCACCATAGCTACCGGTGAAAAGTGTATCAGATGGTTTTCAATTTGTCATCAGAAAATGACTTGCTGAAATCAAGGTCGCATTGCAGGCTACCCTTGTCGCCAAAATGCTTCACCATCGCCCGCACGCCGGCCACCGGATCCGCCGTCTGCCGCCACTGGGCGAGCACCGTCCGCGCCCCGGCTCCGAGACGTGCCGCGACGTCGTTTTCCGTCGCCGTCCGCATCGCATCGGCCATCGCGCCGGCATCGCCCGGAGGCACGCGGTAGCCGCTGATCCCCGGCTGCACCAGCTCGATGGCCGCCCCCGTCACGTTCGTGGCGATCATCGCCAGCCCCGCAGCCGCCGCTTCGTTGATCACCAACGCCCAAGGCTCATACGCCGAGGGATGCACCAGCACGTGACAGGCGTGGTAGCAGGCCACCGTCTGGTCAAACTGGAGAAATCCCGTCCACTTCACCCGCGAAGCCAGCTTGGCGGGGACGCGGGCGACCAGTTGTGAACGCAGTTCACCATCCCCGGCAATCACCAGATCCCAATCCGGCCGCTGGTCCGCGACCTGGGCGAAAGCGTCGATCAGCACATCCACGCGCTTCACCGCCACCAGCCTGCCACAGTACAGCAGACGCCGGCGATCATCCGCCAGACCCTGCGCGAGCTTGAAAGCCGCGATGGCCTGCTCGTCTCGCCGTTCGATCGCCGCGTAGTCCGGCTCATACGGACACAAAAACTCCGGCAACCGATGGTCCTGCCACAAACGGAAATACGCCTGGCCTGCGGTGCCCATCGGCATCAACGCATCCACATGCCCCAGCAGCCACCGCATCAACCACCGCTTGACGATCAGCTTCGCCAGCGACGATCGGCCTTCGCCAAAGACATTGGAATCGCCCCGCAACGCCACCGGCACGTGATTTCGATGCGCCCAGCGGATCAGCAACAGCCGCGACAGGTCGTTGTACCCGTGCATCAGCACCACCGCCGGCGAAAGCCCTCGCACATAATCCCGCATTGCGCGGAACTGCGTCAATCCCTTGCCGGGCATGAAGACCGGATGGATCGCATCGTCGATGTCCATGGCCCACGGCACATGCGCGTCGCGGAACCGATGGGTAAAGAGGGTGTGAAGTTGCACGCCGTCCAGCTCGCGCGACAGCCGCCGCAGCAGGTGGAGCCGATACGGGGTTGGTTCGTTGCAGATAAACGCCAGATGCACGGTCATGGAATCCCACCCCCATCATCGACCGCATCGGCATCCCACGTTTAGCGCCAAGGTTAGCATCAAGGTTAGCGGCGAGGCCGAAGGCCCGCCCGTCCCGTTGCCCCCCGGAAGTTCCGTTGGACTTTCCCCCGCGAATCGCCGATGCAATAGGTAGGAAGACTCCGCGCCCAGGCGAGGGAAGGCCGCGACATGCGCATCATTCACGTGATTGGATCCCTGGACCCTGCCGCCGGCGGGCCGCCGATGGTCGCCAGCCGGCTCGCCGCCGCCCAGGCTGCCCTCGACCATCACGTCCGCATCGTCTGTTATATGGACCCTCATCAGCAGCAGGACGCGGAAGAAGCCCTGCTTGCCGTGCCGGGTTTTGACCGCGTTCGCCTCAACGCCATCTCCACCGCCGGCCTGACCGAACAGTGGTTAGGCACGCAGGCCGGCCACCACGTTCGTCGCCTGCTCGAAGGCAAGGCGAAACAGACCATCCTCCACCTGCACGGCGTATGGGAGCCGCTGCTCGCGCAGGCCGCCAAGGCTGCCCGCAAGATGGGTTCCGCATACGTCGTCACGCCGCACGGCATGCTCGATCCCTGGTCGTTGCAACAGAGCGCCGCCAAGAAAAAGCTGGCGCTCACGCTCGGCCGGCGTGCCATGCTCCAGCAGGCGGCGTTTCTGCATCTGCTCAATGATGACGAAAACGAGCTGCTGACGCCGCTGAATCTCTCCGCGCCCAGACAGGTCATACCCAACGGCGTGTTCATGGATGAAATCGACCCGCTGCCCCCGGAAGGTCAGTTTCGCGGAACTATCGCGGAAAAATGCCCCGGCCTCGGCAATCATCCCTTTGTCCTCTTCCTCAGCCGGGTGCATCCCAAGAAGGGACTCGACCGGCTCGTGCGGGCGATCTCGGAACTCGAAGCCGAACGACATCGCGTCCATCTGGTCATCGCCGGCCCCGACGGCGGCGCGGAGGCCGACAACCGACAGCTTGCGCGAAGCCTCGGCATGGAGGACCACATCCACTGGGTCGGCCCGCTGTGGGGCAGGGACAGGTTCGCCGCGATGATTGATGCCGCCTGCTTCTGCCTGCCCAGTCGTCAGGAAGGTTTCAGCCTCGCCATCACTGAAGCAATGGCGTGCGGCAAGGCGGTGGTCATCAGCAAGTCGTGCCATTTCCCGCAGGTGAATGATGCCGGCGCGGGCATGGTGGTGGACCTCAAGGATGAGAATGTGGATGACGACGCCGAAGCATTGGCCCAGGCGTTGCGCGAGGTGCTGACGCAGCCGCACAAGGCCGCCGCGATGGGCCGCGAGGGACGCAGGCTGGTGGAAGAGCGCTTCACCTGGCCCGTGGTCGTCCGGCAAATGATTGAAGCGTATCAGCCGTTTATTACGGAAGAACAGGCCGCGGAACCCGCGACCGCGGAGAAGGCCGAGTCGTGAGCGAATACCCACCACCCCCCGGCGGCGGCATCTTTCAGCGTCTCGACCAGACCGCGTCCTATCCGTACAAACTCAGCGAATATGTCCGACGTGCCGCCTGGCAGCAGACACAGCGCTGGCTCGTGCGCCTCAGCCTCCGCCGCGCCCACGCCTGGCGCCGCTTCTGGCTCGCCCGCTTCGGTGCGACCATCCATTGCACCAGCGGAACCAAGGCCAGCACCATCATCTGGCATCCCTGGCTGCTGTCCATCGGCCAGTACAGCATGTTGTCCGAGGGCGTGGTCATCTACAACCTCGGTCCCGTGACCATCGGCGATCACTCCGTCCTGTCGCAGGACGTCTACATCTGTGCCGGCACGCACGATTACCGCCAGCCGAATCTCCCGCTGCTGCGCACGCCGGTGACGATCGGCAGCGGTGTGTGGATATGCGCCGGGGCGTTCATCGGCCCCGGCGTGACCATCGGCGACAACAGCGTCATCGCCGCGCGATCGGTGGTGGTCAAGGACATTCCCGCCAACGTCATCGCCGGCGGCAACCCGGCCCGCGTGATCAAGCCGCGCTTCGCCTGACCTGATTGTTGCCGTCCATGCGAACACAAAAAACAACGACACGACGGTTCGTCGTGTCGTTGTCGTGAAATTGCCGGATATTTTCGCGGAAAACTTAAAAGTGGTGCGTCCAGCGGAGGACGAACCTCGTGCCTTCGGGGCGGTTTTCCGCGAGGGTTTCAAAGTACGCGTTGAAGAAGATGTGGTCGTCCTGGCTGATGTGCCAGACGAAGCCGGGGCCGACGCCGAGGACTTGTTCGCGTGAGCCGTCCACGCTCTGGCCGTCGACTTCCGCGTCGGAGACCTGTTTGAGGTAGTAGCCGTTGATGCCGGCGCGAAGCTGTTTGGGCAGCAGTTCGTAGGAGGTGGCGAAGTTGACGTGGACCGCCTGGCCGGCCTGGGTGTCGTCGACGGCGCCGGGGGTGTTGGGATTGTCGTTGGCGTCGTTCCAGAGGTAGTGCAGACGGTAGGAGAACTCCCAACGCGGGAGGATGAAGAGCGTGCCGGCCCAGTAGGGGTTGAAGGAGTAGAAGCCTGAGCCGGGGTTCAGGGCGTAATTTTCGTCGTACTTGCCGGTGGGGATGATGTTCTGGAACTCGACGCGGTGCATGAAGATCGGGCCGTTGTCGCCCATGATGGGATCCCACTGGATGTAAGGACCGACGACGAGGTCGCCCAGGCCGCCGGAGTTGTCCTGGATGGGCAGCGAGCCGGGGGAGAGGTCCAGGTGGACGACGGGGACGATGACGTCGACGCCCCATTTGCCGCCGATCAGCGGAACTTCCTGGTTGGACTGATAGAGGAACTGATTGAGGGAGACGAAGACGTCCAGATCGGGCTTGGCGGGCAGGCCGACGGGATCGCCCTGGCGGTCGTTGATCTGGTCGGCATGGAAGAACTGGATGTATTCCTGGAAATAGAACCCAGGCCCCGCCGGCGGTCCGCCATCGACGAAACTCGTCAGTCCCAGATTCACGGCAGGCAATCCCTGCGCCCGTGCCGAGTGCGAGCGGACGAAAGCCAGCATTCCCAAAGCGACCAGAACCCAACTACCGTGGCGAATGGACATGGCGTCTCCCTGTATGAAACCAGAATGGGGACATCGTAATCTTTTGTTGACGCATCCGCCACGAACCGGTCATACAGGTCAGGGAGAACGCATATGGACATTTTGAGCGCTGGCCGGATTCAATGACCGAATGACCAAACTTCAATGGCGAAAAAAGGCAGGAAGACCGTTCACCACGACGGCACGACGAGCACGACGGCCACTCCGCAATGCGTTGCGCGGGATGTGCGAGAAGAACAAGATATTTCGCGCTGAGACGCTGAGACGCTGAGAAAATCAAAACAAAAAAGGTTCATCCGACAAGTGCGTAGGCAGCTTCATGGATGGCGTATATCTTCAGTTTGAAGAAGTTGAGATCGCGGTAGCCGTAGGCTTGTCGTTGCATCGTCTTGATTTTGTTGTTGACGCCTTCCAAAAAAGTCCGACCTACGCGGTTGCCGGATGAACCTGAAATGAATCCATGGAGAATCAGACGGATATCAAAGCCCGCGAAAATGGATCGGAACGATCCGAATCGGCCGGCTTTCGCGGTCTCGCGGGCATGGTTTTGGACGATACCCAAAGTTTCGCCAAGTTCATGCCTGGAAGGCAAGGCTTGACGACAGTCGGTGTACAGGCGCATTTCGAGCCGGAAAAGCGGAGAAAAATGCAATGTACGTTTTTGGGGGGTTTTAATTCATACGACAAGCGGCGGCGACGACACGGGGTCGACGCCGCCGCTGGGTTGGGCGGGAAAAAGGTCGCGGCTTACGCAGCCGCGGCGGTCACCTGATCGAAGGCGGCGATATCGCTTGCGTCGAACAAACGATCCAGGTCCAGCAGGATCAGCAGCCGATCCTGGAGCTTACCGACGCCGCGGACGTAATCGCGGTCGCTGCGCCGGGACAAGGCGGGCGCCGGCTCGACGATCGACCGGTTCAGCCTCAGCACTTCATTGACGCGATCGACGATGAAGCCCAGCAGGTGATGCTCGACGTCCACGACGATGATGCGGGACTCCGGGTTGAGCTTGCTGGCTTCGAGGCCAAAGCGTTTACGCAGGTCGACCACGGGGATGATCCGGCCGCGCAGGTTGATGACGCCTTCCACGCAGGCCGGGCTTTGCGGCACGCGGGTGATGGCGAGCATGCGGTTGATTTCCTGCACGGAAAGGATGTCGATGGCGAATTCGTCTTCCTCGATCTGGAAACTGACCAGTTGAAGCTGATCGCCGGTGTCGCGGGCCTGGTCGGCCGGCTTGGAATCTTGATTGGCGTTCATGACAAGTGTCCTGTTCGGAACAAGGGAGCGTCATCACAACGAACACGGCAACCTCATGCGGCGCGGGTGCCGGCGAGTTTGAACTGGCCCACGAGCCGTTGGAGCTGCTCGGCCTTGACCGAAAGCTGCGTCGCGGCGGCGGCGGCCTGGGTCGCGCCCTGGCTGGACTGCGTCGTCACCGCGTTGATCGACTCGACGCTGCGGCTGACCTCCTCGCTGGCGGCGGACTGCTCTTCCGCGGCCGCGGCGATCGACTGGATCATCTCCGCCACAGCTTGGGCGCCGCTGACGATCTGCTGCAGGCTCGCGCCGGCCTGGGTCGCGCGTTCCACGCCCGTGGTCACCTGCTGCGTGCCCGTGTTCATCCGCTCCACGGCCTGCGTGGTTTCCGTCTGAATGGCGGTGATGCTCTGGGCGATCTCTTCCGTGGCCTTGGTCGTGCGATCGGCGAGCTTGCGCACTTCATCGGCGACGACGGCGAATCCGCGACCATGTTCGCCGGCGCGGGCGGCTTCGATCGCCGCATTGAGCGCCAGCAGATTCGTCTGATCGGCGATGTCATTGATGACGTCGATGATGCGGCCGATCTGTTCGCCGCGTTTGCCCAGTTCCTGCACGGAATTGGCGCTGGCGGACACGGCCTGGCTGATGGCCTTCATGCCTTCGATGGTCTGATCGACGACCTGACCGCCGGACCGGGCGACATCGCCGGACTCGGTGGCGCGGCCGGAGGCATCGGCGCTCTTCTTGGCCACTTCCATCACGGAGGCGGACATCTGCTCGATGGCGGAGGAAATCTGAGTCACCTGGTTGCCCTGCTCGCGCATGCCGGAGGCCATTTCCTCGCTGGACGCGGCGATTTCGGTGGCGGCGCTGGCCACTTCCCGGGCGCTGCCGGAGACCTCGGCGATGATGTCGTGCACCTTCTGCACGAACGTGTTGAACCACGTGCCCAGTTCGCCCAGTTCATCCTTGTTGTTCGCGTCGACCCGCTTGGTCAGGTCGCCTTCGCCCTGGGCGATGTCCTTGATGCGCTCGATGACCCGGCGGATCGGTCTGACGATGCCGCGGGTGATGAAGACGGCGATGACCACGCCAAGGACGACGCTGACGGCCAGACCCACATAGAGGATGCCGCTGGCGGTGGCGAGCGCGGCGGCGGCGTGATTGGATGCTTCGGCGGTCTCCTGCATGCCGGCCTTGGCGGTTTCCTGCGCGGCATCAAGAACCGCGTCGGCCACCACGCCGCGTTTGACGTTCAACTCTTCCCGGGCGAACCAGTTCTTCAGGAAACTCTCCATGCTGTCCAGGTATTTCTGACCCGCGGCACGACAGAGTTCGATGCCCTTGTGGTCTTCCGGATCCGTGGTGGCGGCTTTGATCTCGTCCAGCTTCCGGTTGACTTCGATGAACTTCTTTTCCGTCTCCTGGAACAGCTTCGGATCGCGATTGGCGATGGATTGCCACCTGCCCATGCGAATCCAGTTGCCCAGGTCGATCACATCGTTGACCAGGCTGATCTCCCGGGCCAGTTGATGCGCGTCCTTCCGGCTTGCTTCCTCGGCGGCACCGTCAATGGCCTTTTTCAGTTCGTCTTGACTGCGGGAGAGATAGACATTGCAGACCTTCATGTACTCATCCGCCGCAGCCAGGGAGTGCTCACCATCCTTGGCCATCGCCTGCGTGAGCGCCACCGTTTCATTGAGCATCTGCTCGTATTCCAGGGCTTTGGCCTCGGCCTTCTCGGCGTTCTGCTTCAGGGTGTCCAGTTGAAAGCGGCCGGCATGTTCCTTGGCTGTGGCGAGATGCTTCTTGACCTCAGCCAGGTTGCCCCTGGCCTTATCCAGAAACGCGGCATCATCGGTGAAAGCGTAGCCCCGGGCGTTGTACATGGTGGTCAGCGATTGACGTTCCACGTCATTGGCCACGGCGACTTCCGGCACATTCGCCTCTGCCAGCGTCACAGCCGTCGCTCGGACGTTGTTCATCCGCACGATCGCCAACGTCCCCAGCACCAGCGTGATCACGATCAGACTTGCATAACCCATCGAAATGCGCGTTCCCAGTTTCATAACCCTGCTCCTGAGTTCATGGCCTGATTGCGTTCAAAGGCAATAAGGTCAAAGAGATATACCTTCCGATCGCACGGGCGATCAGAATCCCGATGCACATTGGCGCGCGAGTCCTCGTCGGTTCGCGGCGGCTCGTGGAAGTTCGACGTCGCAACAATCGTGGTTCCGGGAACGGCCCCGTCCAGCGTCGCGACGTTCAGTGGACTTTACTCATCCACCCAACGGCATAGGGGATCGGTAAAAGGAGGGTTTACCCTTAATTCCGGAACACCGATATCTTGAAATTCTTTGTTATCCGGATTTTCGTGTGGCCAAATGACGGATGAAATGTCCCGCAGGCCATGGAACACACCAACGCACCCGCAAAAGGAACAGGGTTCAGTGGTCCTCGGACAAACCTGAGACGCGGAGCGATAACTAAAGAGAAACCATGCCAGCACATCAATCTTTCACAAAATACAAATAATCACACTCTTTTGTTTCAACATTTCAGGTATGTTTATGCCGATGAAAGGGGCTATCCGGGCATTTTGGTCTTATTCAAGAAAGGATGCTTTTGTGAAACGAACCGTACGGAACACCTGTGTGATGGTGGCTTCAATGCTCACCCTGGTTCTGCTCTGCGGAACACGGGCGGCATGGGCCGATGCGACGACGGCTGCCGTGAGCGATGAGGTGCGCCAGCTTCGCGTCGAATTGGAGAACATGCGGCAATCCAATGAGCAGTTGCGTCAACAGGTCAGTCAGATCCAGGCCAGCAGCAACGAGAACTGGCTCAGCGAACGTCGCCAGGAAGAAGTCAAGCAGTTGGTGCGTGAAGTGCTGTCCGACGCGGACACCCGCGCCAGCCTGCTCGAAGGCGGCATGAACGCCGGCTACGTGCCCGGCAAGGGCTTTATCCTCTCGGCGGAAGATGGCTCCTTCCTGATGAACATCTACGGCCAGATGCAGATCCGCTACATGTGGACCGACCGCAAGGATCCCGGCGCAGGCCAGGATGCGGGCGAGAACGGCTTTACGCTCCGCCGCATGAAGGTCGGCTTCAAGGGCTACATCGGCAGCCCGAAGATCGAATACACCATGCTGCTGGCCAGCGACCGCGACACCGGCAACACGCAGCTTGAGGAAGGCTTCGTCACGTTCGCGGTGATGGACAATCTGGCCGCCCGACTGGGCCGGTTCAAGGCTCCGTTCACCCGCGAGTACATGACGTCCACGACGAAGAACTTCGCGTTGGAAGGCTCCTACCTGGACGCCCTCTACAGCGCCGGCTACGTGGAAGGCGCAGCCCTGATCTACACCGCTGACACCGTGCGTCTGATCTGCTCGGTCAACGACGGCTCCGGATCGGGCAACGCTGCCTCCGCCAAGGATTTCGCCAACGACGCCACCGACTTCGCGGCTACCGGCCGCGCGGACGTCAAGGTGATGGGCGACTGGAAGCAGTGGGAAGAAATGACCTGCTGGTCCACCGACAAGCCCGCGATGTTCCTGGGCGCTGCCGCGCACTACCAGACCACAGAGACCGGCCGCGCGAATGCCGGCGGCCTCGAGAACGACAACCTCTTCGCGTGGACCGTTGACGGCTCCTACAAGGCCAGCGGCTGGAACATCTACGGCGCGTTCGTCGGCCTGCATTGGCTGGTGGACGCCCCTGCTGCCGGCGCGGGCGATCTCGACCACTATGGTTGGGTTGTCCAGGGCGGCTATCAGGTCATTCCCGACAAACTCGAGCCGTACGCCCGCTTTGAAGTCGTCGATATCGACGGCGCCGAAGTGTGCAAGATCATCACCCTTGGCGCCAACTACTACCTGAACAAGCACAACGCCAAGTTCACCGTCGACATCCTCTGGGCTTTGGATCAGGTTCCGGCCGGCTCCACCGGTGTCGGCCTGCTGGCTGATGCCGTGAATCAGGACAACCAGATCTGCCTGCGTGGCCAGTTCCAGTTGCTCTTCTGATCGTCGATTCCGTGCTTCCACCCACTGTGACCCGCGGCCAACCGGCCGCGGGTTTTTTCTTGCGCATTCCCCGGCAAATGCCGCATGCGCGGCACAGCTCGCTTGAATCGAAGCCAACCCGGAAATCTGGTCGAATCCTGGTATTTTTAACGCCTCCTTAACATCGACAATCAATCGCAAACAATCGCGGATTAGTGTTTCGCCACGTCCCACGGACGGGTTGTGATTGTGGAGCACACCCATCGTGCGGGGTGAACAAGAGTTCTTTCAGAAAGGATGCTTTGTGAGACGAATCACACGAAACACAGGGATCGTGGCGATGGTGCTGGCGAGTGTGGCACTGATGACTTCGGGTCGGTCGGTCTGGGCGGATGCGACGACGTCGAGCGTTTCCGACGAAATCCGTCAGTTGCGGACCGAACTGGAAACGATGAAACAGTCGAACACTCAACTGCGCCAACAGGTCAACCAACTGCAAGCCGGCAGCAACGAGAACTGGCTCAACGAACGTCGCGCGGAAGAGGTCAAGACCCTCGTGCGCGAAGTGCTGGCCGACGCGGACACCCGCGCCAGCATGCTCGAAGGCGGCATGACCTCCGGCTGGACGAAGGAAAACGGCTTCTTCATGGCTTCGGAAGACGGCTCGTTCCTGCTGAAGGTCGGCGGGCAGTTCCAGTGGCGCTACATTTACGCCACCCGCGAGAATGCCGGCGCCGGCCAGGACGATGGCGAAAACGGCTTCAGCATGCGCCGCGGCAAGGTGTTCTTCAAAGGCAACATCGGCAATCCGAAAATCGGCTACGTGCTGCAGCTTGCCGCCAACCGCGACAGTTCTGCAGTGGGACTCGAAGAGGCGTACCTGACCTACAAGTTCTGCGACGGCCTCGTCGGCACCCTCGGCCGCTTCAAAGGCCCGTTCACACGCGAATACATGATCAGTTCGACGAAGAGCCTGTTGGTGGAGCCGTCCTACGTGGATGCCCAGATGGCGGCCAATTACGTCGAAGGCGCGATGATCACCTACACGGCTGATCCGATGCGTCTGTACTTCTCCGTCAATGACGGCCTGCGTTCCGGTGATATCGGCGGCCCGAGCGACTTCCAAAACGACACGACCGACTTCGCCGTCACCGGCCGCGCCGACCTGAAACTCATGGGCGACTGGAAGCAGTGGGAAGAATTCGCCTCCTGGTCCTCGGACAAGGGGCCGGCGATGTTCCTCGGCGCCGCCGTGAATTACCAGACGGCGGAAACCGGTCAGGCGAACCCCGGCGGCATCCAAAACGACAACATCCTCTCGTGGACCGTCGATGGTTCATTCAAGGCCAGCGGCTTCAACGTCTACAGCGCGGTCATCGGTCGGCATACCCTCGTGGATGCTCCCGCCGCCGGCGCGGGCGACCTTGACGTCTACGGCTGGGTTGTGCAGGGCGGCTACATGGTCATCCCCGACAAGCTCGAACCGATCGCCCGGTTTGAAGCGTATGACGCCAACGGCAAGGCGATCGCCAAGATCGTCACCGTCGGCGCCAACTACTACCTCAGCAAGCACAACGCCAAGTTCACCGTGGACGTGCTCTGGGCTTTGGATGAAATCGCATCCGCCAGCACTGGTGTTCCTATCCTCGCCGACGCGGCTGGACAGGAAGACCAGGTCGTGCTGCGGGCTCAGTTCCAGTTGCTGTTCTGATTTGACGATTCCGTGTCTCCACCCATGGAAACCCGCGACCCGACGGTCGCGGGTTTCTTTTTTGCGATGCGAAGGGCAAGCCTTGTCGAAAGCGAATCGGCGTATCTCCGGGCCTCTGGTACGGTGCTTACCAATTCCTAATCAACCCTGTGTTGCGTGGATATCAGGTGACGACTACAAAGGTTCCCATGGCTGACGGGGGGACCGTCAGGCTTGCGCGATCCTTGACGATTTGCAGCAAGTGAAAGTCAGCCCAGTCCTTTTCATCCCGCCGCGGAGATCATCATGAACGCCAAACCGGTCAAGAAGGAATCGCCGAGCCAGCGCCCGCGAATCCTGGTGGTGGAGGATGAGCAGGATCTGCAGGAAGTGCTGCGTTACGCGCTGGCGCGGGAGGGGTATCAGGTCATCTGCGCGGATACGGGTGAAAAGGCTCTGGAACTGGCGCGGCGGGAGTCGCCGAATCTGATTCTGCTGGACCTGATGCTGCCCGGCGTGGACGGCCTGAACGTCTGCCGCACGCTGAAATCGCAAACGGAAACCGATGCGATTCCCGTCATCATGGTGACAGCCAAGGGCGAGGAGCCGGACATCGTGGTGGGTCTGGAACTCGGAGCCGACGACTACATCGTCAAGCCTTTCAGCCAGCGCGTGCTGCTGGCGCGGATCAAATCCGTGCTGCGTCGCGGATCGGCCAGCGGGACCGCGGACCGATCCAATCAGCCGATCAAGACCGGGCCGCTCACGATCGACCGGGAGCGTCACGACGCGAAACTCGACGGCCAGTCGCTGGATCTGACCGCCACGGAGTTCCGTCTGCTGACGCTGCTGGCCGCCAAGCCCGGGCGGGTGTTCACGCGGCAGCAGATCATTGAATCCGTCCACGGCGGCCTGGCTGCGGTCACGGATCGGTCGGTGGACGTGCAGATGGTGGCGTTGCGCCGCAAACTCGGCGATCATGGCGCCATGCTCGAAACCGTCCGGGGCGTCGGCTACCGGTTCAAGGAGTAGGACGTGCAGGCTCTGGGCGTTGCGGAAAGTTCCTCGACCATCGTCCTGCTCGTCGGCTTCGGTCTGGTCACCCTTGTCGTCCTGGTGATTCACCTGATGCTCAACCGGGCGTTGCGAACGCTGCGGGCGGGCGCGGAGCGGTTTGCCAAGGGCGATCTGAGTCAGCGTGTGGTCGTCGGCGGGCCGCTGCCGGTGGCGGCTGTGGCCGACGCGCTGAATCTGATGGCCACGCAGTTGGGCGAGCGGCTGGCTATTGCCGTTCAGCACCGCAACGAACTGGAAGCGGTGCTATCCAGCATGGCGGAAGGCGTGCTGGCGTTCGACATGGACGAAAAGCTGCTGAAGATCAACCGCACAGCCGCGAACCTGCTTCAGACCACCAGCGAATCCGCCCTTGGCCGCGGCATCCAGGAAGTCATCCGCAATCCGGACCTGCAGGCCTTCGTGTCGCAGGTGCTCACCAGCGAATCGCCCGTGGAGGCGGATCTGGCGATCAGCCATCCCTCCACCTCCCGACGACGCGGCTACGAGGAACTGTTCATCCAGGCCCAGGGGGCTGTGCTCCGCGACGCATCGGGCAAACGCATCGGCGGCCTGATCGTCATGCACGACGTGACCCAGATGCACCGCCTGGAAATGATCCGCCGCGATTTCGTCGCCAATGTCTCCCATGAAATCAAAACGCCCATCAGCACCATCAAGGCCGCGTCGGAAACGCTGATCGACCTGCTTGGCGACGAACAGCCCGACGAACTTCAGACCCGGCAGAACTTCAGCAAGATCATCGGCCGACAGGCGGACCGTCTGATCGCCATCGTGGAAGATCTGCTGATGCTCGCCCGGCTGGACCAGGAAGACGGCGGTCAACGCCTGGAACGCGGGCCGGCTCCCGTGATGACCGTCCTCCGCGGCGCTCTGGAAACCTGCCAGTCCAAAGCCGACGCCAAGCACGTGCACGTCGATGTCATCTGTGATCCCGCGCTGTTCTGCGTTATCAACGCCCCGCTGCTCGAACAGGCGGTGGTCAATCTGATCGACAATGCCGTCAAGTACAACCCCGAGGGGGGAACCATCCTCATCACCGCCCGCATGGACAGTGACCACGAACTGGTCATCGAAGTCATCGATCACGGCATCGGCATCGAACCGGCGCATCTGCCCCGGCTGTTTGAACGGTTCTACCGCAGCGACAAGGCCCGCAGCCGGGCGCTCGGCGGCACCGGTCTGGGCCTGGCCATCGTCAAACATGTCGCCCAGGTGCACGGCGGACATGCCAGCGTGCAGAGCAAGGTCGGCGAAGGCAGCACCTTCCGCATCCACCTCCCCCTCGCCCCCGCCCCCGGAACCGCCCCCGGAAGTGACCCCGGAAGTGATCCTGGAAGTGACCGTGTTTAGCGGCGCGTCCGCGGGCCCGCCCGCCGCGCCACCTTTCCGCACGCTATACTGCCCGAATGAACGGGCCAACCTGGCGACCACAGCCGCGCAGGCTGGTCATTGTGATGCCGAGTTGGTTGGGTGATGTGGTCATGGCCACCCCCACTTTGCGCGCCTTGCGCCAACTCTGGCCTCAGACTCATCTTGCCGCCATCATCAAACACGAACTGGCCCCCATGCTCGAAGGCTGTCCCTGGCTGGATGAGGTGTTGACCATCGAGTCCCGCACCGACCACCATGGCCACGGCCATCGTCCCGGCGTGGTGAAGCTGTCACGACAACTGGCGTCCGGCCAGTACGACGCGGCTGTGCTGCTGACCAACAGTTTCCGCACGGCGCTGATGACTCGGCTGGCGGGCATTCCCCAGCGGCTGGGTTACGACCGTGACGGCCGGGGCTTTCTCCTGACCGATCGGCTGTTGCCCCGGCGTGAAGCGGGTCGGTTCGTGCCCGTTTCCACGCGCGACTACTACATGGGTCTGGCGGTCTATCTGGGAGCGGTCGATCCGGATCCGGCCATGCAGCTTTTCACCCGGCCTCAGGACGACGCCTACGCCAGGGTGCTGCTCGAACAGGCGGGCGTGGCGCTGGACCGCCAGCCGCTGGTCGTGCTCAATCCCGGAGCGAACTACGGCGATGCGAAGATGTGGTATCCCGACCGCTTCGCTCAGGTGGCCGATGCGTTGCACAGCCGGTACGGTGCTGCCGTGGCAGTCAGCGGTTCGCCCCGTGAACGTGACATCCTCGACCAGGTGCTCGCCGCCGCCAGGACATCGCTCATTGACCTGCCACGCCATTGGCTTATTTCACCGTAAAAGGGATTGAGATAACAAAAGGTGCACTGTCCGTAACACCCCCGGCTTCCCTGGATGTACGTCATAATACCCTTTTCCTGAAAAAGGGAGACG
>JADLAP010000164.1 GCA_020848195.1 Phycisphaeraceae bacterium | reverse complement strand
TCCGGCGACGATCAGCCGCTTGCACGAGCCGGCCTGTTTCAACTCGGCCGCCTGCCTGATTTCTTCGATGGATTCGATCTTCGACGCTTCGAGGAAGCCGCAGGTGTTGATGACGATGGCGTCGGCGTCGGCGTGATCGGCGACGGGAATCAGGCCGTCCTCCGCCAACAGGCCCAGCATCTTCTCGCTGTCCACGAGATTCTTGGGACAGCCGAGGCTGACGAAGGCCACGGTGGCGATGCCGGGCGTGGATGATGTTGTTCGTGGGCGGGTCATGGGCGAGGAATTGTAGCGGGAATCCGGGGCCGGGGTTATCGCCAGTTGATGTGCCTTCGCTGATGCAGCCGGCGAAACCGTAGCGGCGTGATGCCGTGATGACGCTCGAAGATGCGGCGGAAGTAGCCCGCGGAGGCGAAGCCGCATTGTGCCGCGATCTGGTCGATGTTCAGGTCGCTGTCGAGCATGAGCCTGCGGGCGTCGCGTAGCCGGACCTGGTGAATGGCGTCGGTGAGGGTGACGCCGCGCTGGCTGCGGTATACCCGGCCAAGATGGTCCGGATGACACCCCATCACCCTGGCCACGGTGGAGGTGCTGAGCATCTGGTGGGCATGTGCAGCCAGATGCGCGTCGGCGCGGTCCGCCAGCGCGGCCCCGGCCGTGGGCACGACCCCGTCACCGGATGAGGCAACCTCCAGCAGCATCAACGTCACCAGCAGATTAGCCGGCATCGCCGCGGATCTGCCCGATTCCTGATCGTCCAGAAACCAGTGCATCAGTTCCATAAGTCGGTCCGGTCGCCGAGGCGTGGCCGTCTGCGACAACATGACACGCGACGCGCCCGTCACGCGCCGTCGTGCCGCGGGCAACTGGAAGTGAATCCAGTAGAACGACAGATTCTTCGGATACGGCCCCGCGCCCCAGTGCCGTCGCCCCGGCCAAAGCAGCAGCGTGCCGCCTTCGCGGATCGTCAGCGGCCGGCCTTCCTCCATCATCTTCAACACGCCGCGCCGCACGAAAATCAATTCCCATGTCCGGATCACACGGTCGGGATGCCGGCCCTCGCCCCGGCATACGAACAACCCCCCGTTGGCCGCCTCCACCGGACGGGACACATCCAGATCCAGCATCGTCGTGTCGTCCCGCATGGCCCGGCTTCCGCATCGACTATCGGAATCGTGACGTTTTTATATCCTTGCGTCACCTTGTCGTCATGATTACGCACAATCATACTACCACTGATATCGGAATCATGTTGTATTGCGGAATGGATACCACGCCATGAACGCCAAACCCCGTCGCACGCTCACCCCCGTATCCTGGCGCGATGTCCGTCTGGAGGACGGGTACTGGAAGCGGAAACAGGACGTCAATCACAAGACGACGCTGCCCATGGTTTACCGGAAATGCCGCGACACCGGCCGCCTCGACGCCATCAAGCTGCAATGGAAGGAAGGCCAGCCCCACAAGCCGCATGTATTCTGGGATTCCGATGTCGCCAAGTGGCTCGAAGCCTCGGCGTACAGCCTGGCGACGCATCCTGACCGCAGGCTGGCGGCGACCGTGCGTGAGATCGTCGAGCGCTACGCCGCGTCCCAGGGGCCTGACGGTTACATCAACAGCCACTTCCGCACGGTTCGCCCGCGTGATCGCTGGACGAATCTCCGTGCCGATCACGAACTGTACACCGCGGGCCACCTGATCGAAGCGGCCGTGGCGCTGCACGAAGCCACGGGCAACCGCGCGTTCCTGGAGGTCATCCGCGGATTCGCCGACCACATCGACCAGACCTTCGGCCGGGAAATGGGCAAAATCCGTGGCTATCCGGGCCATCAGGAAATCGAGATGGCGCTGGTTAAGCTCTACCGCGCGACAGGCGAAAATCGGTATCTGAAGCTGGCTCGCTATTTCCTGGACGAGCGTGGCCGCAAGCCGCTCTACTTCCATCTGGAATCCAACGACCCCGCGTGGGCTGGGGACGGCATCCTCTCCATCACGCACCAATGCGAAAAGCCCGTGCGGAAGATGAAGGCGCTGACGGGCCATGCCGTGCGGGCGCTGTACATGCTCAGCGGCATGATCGACGTAGCCGGCGAAACCCGCGACGCGAAGCTGTGGCAAGTCTGCCGGCGTCACTGGGCCAACATCGTCCAACGTCGCATGTACATCACCGGCGGCATCGGCTCCACGCCCGCGCAGGAACGACTGACCTTCGACTACGACCTGCCCAATGAAACCGCTTACGCCGAAACATGTGCCGCCATCGCTCTGGTCTTCGCCGGCTGGCGCATGCTGCGGATCGAGCCGGATCGCCAGTATGCCGACGTCATGGAACGCGCGCTGCACAACGGCGTCATGAGCGGCGTATCCCTCACCGGCGACCGCTTTTTCTACAACAATCCGCTGCGCGTCCATCCCCTCGCGGCATCCATGGAACATCGCGGCGAAAACCGGGCGATCATCCGCCGGAAATGGTTCGGCTGCTCCTGCTGCCCGACCAACATCGTGCGTCTGCTGGCGTCGATCGGCGGCTATTTCTACTCCACCGTGGACGATGCCGTCTACGTTCACCTGTACGCCGCATCGACGACGAACCTGACGGTGGCGGATCAGCGCGTGACGCTGCGTCAGATCACGGACTATCCCTGGTCGGACACGGTGGAAATGTCAGTCGAACCGGAATCGGCCGTGACGTTCAAGCTGGCGCTGCGCGTGCCCGGCTGGTGCGAAGGGGCTTCGATGTCGATCAACGGCCAGAGCATCGCCATGCCCCGGCTTCAGCGCGGATACGCCGGGATCAAACGACGCTGGCAGCCGGGCGATCGCGTAGCGATGACGCTGCCGATGCCGGTTCGCCGGACCAGCGCGCATCCCGCATGCCGGGCGAATGTGGGCATGGTCGCCCTGGAGCGAGGCCCGATCGTGTACTGCTTGGAACAGGTGGACAACGGCGCGGACCTGCATCGGCTGAGCCTGCCGCGCGAGGCGGTGATCCATGCGCGACATCAGCCCGGCCTGCTCGGGGGCGTCACCGTGCTGACCATACCACATGGCCGGCGACTGACGGACAAAGGCTGGTCGGGCCGGCTGTATGACGGCTGCTCCCCCGCATCGCAGGTCCGCCAGACGATCACGGCTGTGCCCTACGCCGTCTGGGCCAATCGCGGAAAAGGCGAAATGACGGTCTGGTTGCGGGAAAATTGATGGATGATGATCGGGGGTGTGCTCAATCCTACTGGCAAAGCCAGACACCGCCAAGCCCCCGAAAAGCCGCCGCATGAGATTCCGCCCGGAGAAATGGGCACGCCCTGCCGATCGCGTTCACATCTTCACCCTGGGCGCTTGACGCCGGTGCTTCCGTCTTGCACAATGTGTGGCTCGTTCAAGCTTCAGAGAACCCCGGCAAGGAAGATTCGTCATGGCACATAAGAAAGGCCAAGGCAGCACCAAGAACGGCCGCGACTCCAACCCGCACTATCGCGGCGTCAAACTCTTCGGCGGCGAACTGGCGCTGGCGGGCAATATCCTCGTCCGGCAGGTCGGCACCAAGTTCAAGCCTGGCCAGAACGTCGGCATCGGTCGTGATCACACGCTCTTCGCCCTCAAGAACGGCGCGGTCCGCTTCCAGGGCCGCCGCATTCACGTCGACGTCCCCCAGAACTGACGTTCCCCCAATCTTGACCAAACACCCCACGGGCGCCCATGCGGCGCCCGTTTGTTTTTTTGTTCCACGCCCAACATGATCGTCTTTACGACGTGCCGCGGCTTGTCGCGCTGCGCACCGGTGCGACCTGTTTCGCCCGCGGCTTCGTCTGCGTCACATGCACGTCCATGCCGCCACGCACCCACGCATCCGACGTCTCGAAGCCCAACTGCACCAGCATTCTTCCCGCCTGATCGTGGAAGAACCGCCGATCCTCTTCGCGGATGAACATGTCCCGCCATGAGGGCGCTTTGGATGCGAAGAACTTCCCCGGCACCAGGGCGGTCGACGGCGGACGACGATGGATCAGCCGCACCCAACGCGAGTGCCACGCGCTGATCATCCGCGGCGGCAACATCGGCTGACGCTCCCGGCACACGCAACCCAGCGCCTGCGCCAGCTCGTCCAACGTCACCTTGGGAAACTTCAGTATCTGCTTGTACTCGTACATCCGCACGCCCGGAATCCTGCCCCATCGCTCCACATGCTCCGCCCACAGCCGCGGCAGGCTGAAACCCTCACGCTGCTGCCGCAGGTACGGCCCGAAGGTCAGTTCCTCGTCCGGCGCCCAGTTGTGCGAGGCATGATGCAGCGAACTCATCACGTCACGCCCGTCGCGGTAGACGTAGATGAACGTCCCCTTCTCAAACAGCCAGTCGATCCACACCCGCGCGTCGCCGGTGAATTTGGCGAAGTCCGGCAGAAAATGAGTCTTGATGACCGGACGCTTGGCCCGTCGCAATACCCGCAGCGCCACGGCGGGATTGAGCGCCCCACGCGCCAGCGGCTCCAATGGCAGGTATACGCGGTCGTTCCGCTCCCCCCACCACTTGGCGGCATCACAATCCGCGAACTGCCGGCGAAGCAGGTCGATCGTCAGATGCGTTCCCGAACGAGGATGGCTGGCGACGATGACAGGCGCTCCCACGCCCACCAGCGCCTCCCGCAACCGGGCGGCACTCCACTGCGGCATGTACAGACTCCCTCTTTTCCCTCGCTGGTAGCGCGGAGCCGGACTCTGCGAGTCCGGCATTCCCCGCCGCAGACCGAGTTTCTCTCCAACCCGACTCTACTTGCGTTGACCCAAGTGACCACCGAAACCCGCACATTTCCCGATGCGGAAGAAAGGGAGTAAACGTCTGTAACGGCTGGGTAAGCGAGCCGCCGCGGGAAATGCCGGACACACAGTGTCCGGCTCCGATCAACAGGTGAAATTCGTACGCGATCCTGTCCGAGCCGGATTCTGTGAATCCGGCATTCTGTCTACCCCCCTACCGCATCGCCTTCGCCTCCATCGTCTGCGGCCAGATCACCCAATCCCCTGTATCTACCTTCGATGGCGGCGAACCTGGCACACCCGGCGACGGAGCGTACAAATCCGTCCCCCGTCGTCCGCCATCGTCATCCCGATCCGCCCCCACGCTGTACACCACCGGCTGTCCATCCGTGACGTGATACAACAGAGGCCCGCCCGTGATCCGGTCCACCGGCAACGTGGGCAGATACGCGGGAACCAATGCATCCAATTTCGCGGGATAGTCACCATACTCACGCCGGTAAAGCTCCAGCGCGATGCCAATGATGGCTCCTTCACGATGAGCTAAATATCGTTCTCGTGTCGCAGCTACTATACCGTAGTACGGCAATACCCACCGCGATGGAGAACACCATCCCAGGGCCTTGATCTCCTGATTCAGGGAAGCATATGGATCTACATTCCCCTGTTCATACAGGGGTCGCTCCATTTGGGATTCCGTGATGTCAATATTCTGATTGATGAGCTTCATCAAATCTTGACGCGAACCCGCGAACCATCGTACACACGGCATCAAAACGGGATGAAGCAGAAGGCCGGTATTCGCATCTTCTTCGAGGCCCCATCGAAGTTGTTTGATTCCTTCCCCAGTAATGCGTCCATTTCCGCGCCCATCATCGGTGTAACAATGCTGTACCAAGTCCAGCAAGCTCATCCGCTCGCCTTCCATGGCCTCGCAAAACGGCACATTCTGCGAAACGATGCGGTGGGCCAGGTCCCGGAGTTGCGTCGAACTGAGCAACTCCCGACGTGAATGCAGGACATCGCCAAGCACTTGATACATACTCAGTTGTGTTCCCGTATCCCAGAGAACCGGGATATAGCAGCGATTTTCCGAAAAGTGCCTTGCCACGCCGAGCAAGGCAGTCAGATCATCCATGACAAGCTGAGCATCGCCAGCATCGAGCGCCCGTTGCGCCTCCGCCTCAAGATGCCATGCAGCGTAACGCAGCGCCTGCAGTTGGGGTAGCAGAACAGCCATCAACATGTCATTTTCCTCGGGCGCCTCTCTTGGCCGATCTGGATAGAAAAACGCATGATCTTCGGGAGAAAACGATCCGTACGAAGTCGTCGTCACAAATCCCAAACCTGGTTTGGCCGCCGCTTGACGAATCAGGGTCATGGCCTGCGGATGTTCCTTCATCCGAGTCAGACATGCTTTCAACTGTTCCTGCAAGGAAAGCACGTTACAAGTTGGCCTTTGCACATAGCCCATTTCGGTCAGCGCCTGCCGGTACAGCGGCCAGGCGCGGTCGGACTCCGGCACCGCCTTCGCCGGGGCGTTGAATTTGGCCAGGTAATCGACCGCGATGGTGGGTTTGCTCAGGTAAAACCGCACGGCCAGCAGACCATACAGGACGACCACGGCAACATAACCCCAGACCATCAATCGCCAGAGATGCCAGAGGGCGGGTCGTTGCCGCACCTTGGCGCGGCGGATCAGTCGGGCGGCCAGGCGTGCATCGCCGAAGTCGCGGACGAGGGTTTCGGCGGCGACGCCGGACTCCAGGCCGTCGGCGAAGTGGGCGATGAGTTCTTCCGCCACGGCGATCTTTTCCAGCCGCCACAGCCGCGTGGCGCGGACGACCTTTCGCACACACATGACGGCGGGTTCGGGCAAACCTGATGTCGTCAGCAGACAGTCAAGGTCGAGCCGGCCGGTCAGGCGGAATCGCAGCAGGTCGCGCATCGGCGTATGGGTGAGCCTGCGCCACGGTTGGTGGATGGTGTCATTCATGCCGGGCCTCCCACCACGCCGAGGGCGGCCATGGCGCGGACGGCGGCTTCCCACTGTTTGGCGTCCCGGGCGAGTTTGCGTTTGCCCTTGTCGGTGAGCCGGTAGTACCGCCGCGGGCGCGGGCCTTGATCGCGTTCCACCCGCGAGGCCACCAGCCCCTTGGCTTCAAGGTTGTAGAGCATGGGGTACAGCGTGGACTGGCCCATTTCCAGGATGCCATCGGTACGTTTGGTCAGGGCTTCGACCAGTTCGTAGCCGTACATTTCCCCGCGTTCGAGCAGTTTCAGCACCGCCACGGGTCCGGCCCCTCGCATCAGTTCGCTTTCCAGCCGCATGGGTGGTTTCCTTCCGGTAAGACGGGACAGGCATATTGTGCGTTGCATAGTATGCGGTGTCAATGGAAAATGCCGGACACGCAGTGTCCGGCTCGGACAGGATGAAAATCGCACTCGCCTGTTCATCCGAGCCGGATTCTGTGAATCCGGCATTTGTCTGTGCGCATCCAGCTTCACCCAAGTCGGGTATCATTCCTCGTCATGCTGATTGACCAGGCGGTTATTTTCGTGCGCAGCGGCAAGGGCGGAGACGGCGCGGTCAGTTTCCGGCGGGAAAAGTTCGTGCCCAAGGGCGGCCCCGACGGCGGCGACGGCGGCAACGGCGGCGACGTCATGCTGGTCGCAACCGCAGGCGTGGACACGCTGCTGGACTTCACAGGCCGGCATCACTGGTTCGCCGAGGAAGGCGGGGCTGGCGCGCACAAACAGCAGCACGGCAAGAACGGCGAGCATCTGATCATCAAGGTTCCGCCGGGGACGTTGGTGTACAACGATACGACCGGGGAGTTGATCGCCGACCTCGATTCGGCGAACAAAACCCTGGTGGCGGCCAAGGGCGGGCGAGGCGGGTTCGGCAACGAGCATTTCAAGTCGGCCACGCATCAGACGCCGCGTACGGCGTCCCCCGGCGAGCCGGCGGTGGAACTGACGCTGAGGCTGGAACTGAAGATGATCGCCGATGTGGGGCTGATCGGCATGCCCAATGCCGGCAAGAGCACGCTGCTGTCGGTGGTCACGCGGGCGAGGCCCAAGATCGCCAATTATCCGTTTACCACGCTCGAACCCAACCTGGGCATCGCGGAGCTGCCGGGTGAACCGCTGCCGCGCCGGCTGATTCTGGCCGACATTCCGGGACTGATTGAAGGCGCATCGGAGGGGCACGGCCTGGGGACGGAATTCCTGCGGCACGTGGAGCGGACGAGCGTGCTGGTGCATCTGGTGGAATGCGACTCGGTCGAGGGCGATCCGGTGCACAATTACCGCGTGATTCGTCAGGAACTGGCGGGCTATTCCCCGGAACTGGCGAGCAAGCGGGAAATCGTGGCTCTCAGTAAGATGGACCTTCTGGGGACGAACGCCGACCGCCAGGCGGCTGTGCAGATGGTGGAGGAGGAGCTTGGGCTTCCCGTGGTGGCGCTGAGCGCCGCGTCCGGCGAAGGCGTCACCGCTTTGCTCGAACAGTGCTGGCAACAAGTCAGCTCGCTCAAGGGCACACCATGAAAGTCAATCTGCTGGCGATCAACATCGGCAACAGCCGCACCCAACTGGGCACGTTTGTGGAGGGCGAGCTGGAAGCGGTGGAGGTGCTGGACAACAAGGGGCCGCAGCGGCTGATCGGCCCGGCGCTGATTCAGGCGTTTACGCCGCTGCGCGGCCTTTCCCGCGTATTCGTGGTGATGTCGTCCGTGAATCCCCCGGTGACGGAGCGGTTGAAGACGGAAATCGAGGAGCATCTGCGGGTGACGCCGGTGCTGGTGGAGAAGGACTTGCCGATCCCCGTCGGGAGGCAGCTTGATCCGGAGACGATTGTCGGCGACGACCGGCTGCTCAACGCCGCGGCCGCGTTTCACGTGCTCAAACAGGCGTGCGTGGTGGTGGATGCGGGAACCGCGATCACGATCGATTTCATCGACGGCACGGGCACGTTCCACGGCGGCGCGATCGGGCCAGGCGCTCAGATGATGCTCGACGCCATGCACGACCGCACCGCGCAATTGCCCGAGGTGCAGTTCGACGTGCCGGAGGAAGCCATCGGCCACAACACCGCCGAAGCCATGAAGACCGCCGTTTTCCACGGCCTGCGCGGCATGGTCCGCGAACTGGTCGAGCAATACGCCGCGGAAATCGGCTCCTTTCCCATGGTCGTCGCCACCGGCGGCGATGCGGAAACGCTCTTCGACGACTACGACCTCATCGAACGCGTCGTGCCGGAACTTACCCTGCTGGGCATCGCGCTGACGATGTCCAGCGCGGTGGAGCAGGCGGAGGAGAGATAGGGGAGATGAGAAAGTAGAAAGTAGAGCAGTGGAGCAGGAGATAAGTCGAGCGGGAGATTCAGGGGTTATGAGTGTGCATGCGAACAAGCCGGGCGATGTGGTGACGACACTGCTGATGATGCGGATGCTCTGGGCTGCGCTGCTGAGCGGTCAGGTGATTTTTCTGGTGGTCATCGTGGTGCTGTGGATTCTGGGCAAAGCGCCGGAAAATGCGGCGCTGAGCCGGTCGGTGTTCTATGTGGGCGGCGTTCTGCTTGTCCTGGCCTCGGCCTTGGGGCCGATGATCCGCAATCAGATTTACAAAGCCAACTGGCGCGGCGATGCGGTGCTGCCCAAGGGCTATATCACCGGCAACATTGTTTTCCTGGCCATGTTCGAAGCGGCTTCCTTTGTCGGGCTGCTGGCGGTCATGCTTTCCGGACGGTTCAGCTACCCGCTGGCGGTGCCGGTCCTTGCCCTGGCCGTGCAGGTGATCAACTTCCCCACCGGACGGGTAATGATGTCCGAACAACTGGCCCCCATGACAAAGCGGGATTAGCTCACCATGCCCGCGCGATGTCAGATGGTGATCGCCACCTCGCCGGCTCCGGGCGCTATCGGCATCATCCAACTGCACGGCCCCGACGCGGCGCAGCTTCTGTTCCACATCACCCATCGAAGCCACTGGCCGACGGGGCGTATCCAACGTGTCCCGCTGGCTGGACTCGACGACGGCCTGGCGGTGCGGCTGCGTGACGACTGGGCGCAACTGATGCCGCACGGCGGACCGCGTGTGATGTCCCGGTTGATCGATCAGCTTGCGCAGCTCGGCGCGACGCTGGATGACATCGAACCGCCGGCCCGCGACCTGTTCCCCGAAGCGGAAAGCGACATTGAAGCCGAGGCGCTGACGGCGATGAGCCGCGCCGCCAGTCCCGCGGCCGTGGACGTGCTGCTGAGCCAGCCCCGGCTTTGGCGACAGTGGGCGGATGATCCTGCGCGGTGGACCGCGCAACAGGTGCGGGAAACCAGCGAAAAACTCGATCATTTGCTGTCGCCTGCGACGGTCGTCGTCGTCGGCCGGCCCAATGTCGGCAAGAGCACGCTGACCAACCGTCTGCTCGGAAAGGACGCCTCCGTCGTGGCCGATCTGCCGGGTACGACGCGGGACTGGGTCGGCGGCATGGCCCTGCTCCGCGGCGTCGCCGTCCACTGGCTCGACACGCCCGGCCTGCGTCACACGGATGATCCGATCGAACAGCAGGCAATCGTGCTGGCCCGCGAAGTGCTGGCGAGCGCGGAAGTGATCGTCGCCATGCGCGACCTTCGGACGAACTGGCCGGATGCCGCGAGCCTGCCTCGACCGCCACAGGTGTGGGTGGTGAACACAGTGGACGACGGAACATGCCTCGGCGATGGGACCAGCCCCGACCGTCCCTTGGCCATCAGCGCTCAACTCGGCGTTGGCGAGACGGAACTCACCACCGCGATACTCACACGCCTGGGACTGGAACCGCTGCCTTCGCATGTGCCTTGGGCGTTTGGACCACGATGCCGTGAGTTGGTTGCAGGTGTGTGATGGCATGTTGAGGATGGGCCATCTCATCTCGTCACAGACAGGCAACAGTGGATCATGATTGCACTGCATCCATTTGCCTAACCGGTCGAATCCGCGTTGATTCTCGATATCATGCGGCGATGATTCGCATCGATCTCCGTTTTCGGATGCCAATGGCGATGCTTGACCTGAGTTGAACGCAATTGGAGCGGCTGGCATGAAAGCTCTTGAACACGTGCGGGTGACCGGTGCTGGCGGGGGAATCGGCAGTTCCGTCGCGGAACGTTGCCTCCAGGAAGGTTGTCACGTCATTCTGGTCGATCGGAATTCGGAAGCCCTGAAAACGAAATTCGGCAACTGTCTGAATACGCCGAGCGTGACCCGGATCATCGTCGATCTTGAGAAGGAGGACTGCATCCCGATTCTCCGGGCGGAGGTGGACAAGGCAGCGCCTTTTATTTCAGCAGCCGCATTCTGTCATGGCGGCTGCGTGGTGGATTCCAACGCCTTTCCCGATGTGTCCTACTGGGAACAAAATTACCGGTGGAATGTGATCAGTTGCGTACATGCGATTCACGCCTGCGCCGCATCGTTGCGGAGGGGACAAGCTTCGGTGGTGATCACGGGTTCAGTGGATGCGATCATGTGCATGAATGGGGCCGGCCCTTACGACGCCGCCAAAGCCGCCCAGTTGGCACTGGTCAAGAGCATCTCCCGCGCCTATGCCCCGGACCTCTGCGCGATCAACGTGCTGCTGGGCACGGTGAGTACGGATGTCTGGCGGCGAACGCTGGAGATCAAGCCGGACGCCTTGACGAAACTGGGCAACACCAACCTGGCCGGTCGCGTTGTTTCGCCGCAGGAAGCGGCGGGATTGATCTGGCTTCTGTGCCAGGAAGAAGCGAAGATCATGCGCGGCCAGACCGTCGTCGCCGACAATGGATGGTCCTACCTCGCCGGCACGTTCAAGTTTGATGAACGAAGCGGGTGCAACAACAATGACAAAGTCTGGGGCGACGAAAACAAGGCGACCAGCCGCTGACCCCGCCACACGACCTCTGGATTCACAACCATGTCATCCTGTCCATCAGTCCCAGACAATCAGAAACTCATCCCCATCGCCATCGTGGGCTTGCATTTCGGCCGGCAATTGCTGGAAAGCGAATTCCGCGATCCGGGAACAGCCAAACCGTGGTTCCAGCTCGCGGCCGTGTGCAGCATGGATCGTCCGCTGACCGAGCAGGTCGCTATGTCGTTCGGCGTACGGGCGGTGCATGACCTCGACGAACTGCTGCGCGATCCGGCCATTCCCGTCATCGGCCTGTTCACCGGCCCGGTCGGGCGGGCGGCTCTGCTGCGACGCTGCATCCGCGCGGGCAAGCATGTCATGACCACCAAGCCGCTGGAGGTCGACGCCGACGCCGCGCTCGATGTCCTGCGCGAGGCAAAGAAGCTGGGTCTGTCGATTCATCAGAACTCGCCGAATCCCACGCCGCCGCCTGATCTGGCGGTGATCCAGCAGTGGCAGCGCGAGCACGACCTTGGTGCTCTGCTGGCCTGCCGCACCGAGACCTGGACCCGTTATCACGAAAAGGCGGACGGCAGTTGGTACGACGATCCCCAGCAGTGCCCGGCCGCGCCGCTGTTCCGGCTGGGCATCTATCTCATCAACGACCTGTCCAGCTTCTTCGGCAAGGCCCGCAGCGTTCAACTTGCCCATTCCCGTCTCTTTACCGGACGCCCCACCGCCGACCATGCCCAACTGACCATCGCCTACGACAACGGCGCCATCGCCTCCATCTTCGCCTCCTTCTGCATCGACGACGGCCAGCACTATTCCAACGCTTTCGTGATGAACTTTGAACGTGGAACCGTCTACCGCAACTCCGGTCCCCGCCCGGAAGGCTGGATTCTCGCTCCCCGCCAGCAGAAACTGGAAATGGTTCGCCGCGTGGATGACCAACACATCCGCGTACTGCGAGCCGAGGTTCCCAGCGGCAGCGGCTGGTATCAGTGGGAAGCCCTGGCCAAGGCCATTCGAGGCCAGGACATCGGCCCAGTCCTGACCCCGGAACAGACTGTCTCCGGCCTTCGCGTCATGGACGCCATCCGCCGCGCCCAGAACAGCGGCCAGACTGAACCTGTCCACGACGGCTCCTGAGTTTGCACCACACCCAAGGGCTGATCAATCCTCGGCTTCTCCCTCCATGAAACGCGAAAACCGCACCGAAGACGGTGCGGCGAGGACGGACATCGTTGCGGAACAGCCCCGCCCCGCGCCCTCGTTCTCAAGCCAAGAAACGCAAACCCCGCTATCCTATGCGTCCCATGAGCATTCTTGAGGCGAGCAACCTGACCAAGCGCTACGGCGGACGCACCGTCGTGGACAACGTGCAGATCCGCGTCGGCGACGGCGAGATCGTCGGCCTGCTCGGTCGCAACGGTGCGGGCAAAACCACCAGCTTCCGCATGGTCATGGGCATGATCCGTCCCGACCTCGGCGAAGTGACGTTCCACGACCAGGACGTCACGCGGATGCCGATGTACCGCCGGGCCCAGATCGGCATCGGCTACCTCGCCCAGGAACCCAGCGTCTTCCAGCGCCTGACCGTGGAAGAGAATCTCATGGCCATCCTCGAAACCCGCCCGCTGACCAAACATCAGCGCCGCGCCAGGGCCGAGGAACTGATGGCCCAGTTCGACCTGACCAAGCTCCGGCGTCAGCAGGCCCGCACGCTCTCCGGCGGCGAACGGCGCAAGCTCGAAATCGCCCGCGCGCTCGTCACCGATCCCGCGCTGATCCTCCTCGATGAGCCTTTCTCCGGCGTCGATCCCCTGGCCATCGAGGAACTTCAGCACGAAATCCGCCGACTCCGCGATGAACACCACATCGCCATGCTCCTGACCGACCACAACGTCCAGCGCACGCTGGAAATCGTCGACCGCGCTTATGTGATCTTCGAGGGCAAGGTCTTCGCCGAAGGCACTCCGAAACAGATCATCACCAACGAACAGGTTCGCCGCCTGTATCTGGGCTCGACCTTCCGCGGCGACGAGTTTGGATAAACCATGCCCACCCGACCCCGACAAGACCCGCCCGCCGGCGATGATCCGCTGCGCGACAAGAACCACGGCATCCGCATCCAGAAAGTGCTGGCGGAGTCCGGCCTGGCGTCGCGCCGCAATTGCGAACAACTCATCGCCGAGGGCCGCGTCCGCGTCAACGGCAAGCTCATCACCGACCTGCCCGTCTGGATCGATCCCGACACGGACAAGGTCACGGTGGACGGCCGGCCGATCAAAATCCGGCCCAGCGACCGGCCCATCCATGGCCGCAAGGTCTGCATCCTCCTCAACAAGCCCCGCCGCGTCGTCACCACCGCCAGCGATCCGCTGGGCCGCAAGACCGTGATGGATCTGGTCGACTGGCCCGATGGGCCGCGGGTGTTTCCCATTGGACGGCTCGACGCCGACTCCTCCGGCCTGCTCCTGCTGACCAACGACGGCGAACTGGCCATGCAACTGACGCATCCGAGCTTCGGCGTGCCCAAGCAATACATGGTGTCCGTCAAGGGCCGCGTGGAGGAGGCGGACATCGAGATTTTCCGCAGGGGCCTGATGCTCGCCCACCGCCAGCCGCGAGGCATGGATCCCCGCATCAAACGGGCCGCCGTGTCGGAAGTGAAATTACTCGGCTACGGCCGGGGCGACACCGGCGATCGCACCCGCCTGTCCGTCACCTTGCGTGAAGGCCAGAACCGCGAAATCCGCCGCCTGATGGCCAAGGTCGGCTTCAAGGTCCGCCGTCTCGAACGCGTCGCCATCGGCCCGCTGGTCCTCAAGGGCATGGCCAGCGGCCAGTGGCGGCTCCTGACCGAGCGTGAAATCCGCGGTCTGCGCGAGGCGGCACGCTAAAACCCCAATCAAGCCACTTCAGCCGCGACGTACACTTTGCCGTGTTGCCGAAGCCAGGACTCGTCGCCTTGTTCGGCTCGCTCCCGCACCTGGCGCAAGAACTGCACCGTCTTGGCGTCGTAGCACGGTTCGCTGGGATCGTCCAAGGGGATGATCGCCTCAACCTCCACAGCCACCACATAGCGTGCGGTCTGGATAAGCCGCGTCCGTTTGACTCGTTCACCTGCAATCTGCATGGTTACCTCGGATCGAAATAGTGAACGGTCACAAGCTTGGCCACGCCACTTTTGGCCAAATGCGACCAGACTGCCTTAAACTCAGTTCCATCAGGAAGCACTTGCCGGACCTCCACGACCGGATGGGGCCAGGCATTCCGGCGTTCAACGATCAGTACGCCATCGGCAAGCCCCGCCACTGCCTGCCATTCCATGATACCCCGTTCTTCCAGTCGCTCTGAAGCGTGCTGTCCTACAAGATAATAGTCGTCGGCAACCAGTTTTCGTATGACATCCAGCAAGCTGTCCAATCCGTCGTCCTCCACCTGACGCACGAACATCATCGCAACCGACATACGTCCGGATACGCTTGGTATCCATTGTATTCTGATCAATGCTCCATGACGCACCTGAAAATGACACTTTGAAAGCGGATTTCCGGTTCAGACGGATATCGCCGTGCTGTCATGCTCCATCAGGTCGTGGTACATTGCTTCCCCCGCGTAGCCGAATACCACTCCCCTGGAGCTTCACCATGCGTCTGTCCGTCAGCACCTACAGCCTCGCCCGGTGGCGCCGTGAACAGAACAAGAGCTACGAGGACACGATCAGCTTTTACGCCCACGAGGCCAAGGTCAAAGGCGTTGAAATCTCAGGTCTGGACGACAAAGCGAAGAAAGATCCCATCGCCCGCGCCGCTGAGCTTCGCCGCCACGCCGAAAAGGCCGGCATGAAAGTCTCCGGCTACTGCGTCGGCGCGGAACTGATGGTTCCCCTCGATGAGCAGAAAAAAGCCGTCGAACAGCTCAAACGCGAAGTGGACATCGCCGCCACGCTCGGCGTCGCCTCCATGCGCCACGACGTCACCCGCGGCTTTGACAAGTGGACCAGCTATACCGGCCCCAAGACCTTGGCCGCCCTGCTCAAGCACATCGTCCCCGCCATCCGTGAAGTCGCCGACTACGCTCAGGCCAAGGGCGTCAAAACCACGCTGGAAAACCATGGCTTCTACATGCAGGCTTCCGAACGCGTGGAGAAGCTGCTCAAGGCCGTCAAACATCCGAACTTCGCCCTGACCCTCGACATGGGCAACTTCCTCTGCGTCAATGAAAATCCCGTCAAGGCGGTCACCCGCTGCGCCAAGTACGCGGTGATGGCCCACGTGAAGGACTTCCACGTCCGAGCCAAGAAAACCACGCCCCCCAGCGGCTGGTTCGCCACGCCGACGCCGATCGCCCTTCGCGGCGCGATCGTCGGCCACGGCGTCATCGACATCCCCGCTGAACTCAAACTCCTGAAAAAAGCCAATTACCGGGGCTGGCTTTCCCTGGAGTTTGAAGGCATGGAAGACCCGACCCAAGGCGTGCTGCTGGGCCTGGACTACCTTCGCCGGGAAATGTCGCAACTGAGCGTGCTGGAGGGGTGATGTCCCCCGCGAACCTCGACGAAAAGTACATGCGCATGGCACTGGACGCCTGCAGGCAAGGCGTGGAGGCGGGCCAGTCGCCGTTCGGCGCGTGCATCGTCCGTGAAGGTCGCGTACTGGCGACGGCCCACAACCAGGTCTGGCGCGACACG
>JADLAP010000163.1 GCA_020848195.1 Phycisphaeraceae bacterium | reverse complement strand
TCATGTCGGGTCTCCTTGAAAGGCAGGTTCGTGGGCGACCACGCGGTCAGCCCGTCACTTGGGACGATGATCCCTCAAAAGGACCACCGCCGGGAGACCCGGCTTTCATAGTTTCTTTGATTTCCCCGGCGGGGAATGGTTCAGTCGTCATTGTCATCGTTCATTTCGTTGACGTCGGGAATCTGGGTGAAGGAGATGCGGGTGGGGGCGGTCTGCTTCGCGCCGAACATGCCGGCGAAGTAGAGCGTGTGCCGGCCATACTTGCGGTCCAGCCGATCCATCGCACTGGCTAGCGTGTCCCGCCGCGTCTGGTCGGGATACAAGGGCAACGGCGCGTATTCATCCGCCACGAGGTCCGTCAGCACCACGCCCACGCGCAGCGGCACAACCTGACCGAACGCCGGGTAGTCACGCCAGCCCTGCTCCAGAGCCTGCACCATCGTCAGCGTGTCCTGGGACAAGCCCAGCGGTACGCGACGCTGCCACGGCGGAGCCTGGAGAAAGTCGATGATGAGCGTGAGATGTCTCGCCCAGTAGTGGATGCGGCGCAGACGCGCCGCGGCCTTGTGCAACATGCGGACCATCACCGCCTTGGCGCCCGCCTTCGTCCGCCAGACGGGAGGCAGCACGTGGGAATGGCCCACCGTTCGCCGGTGCGTGGCGCGGAAGGGCAAATCCCGGCCTCGAAGCTGATGCCACCAGATCGAGCCATGCACCGCGCTGCCCCAGATCGCGGACAGTTCATCTTTGGACAGGCCACACAATCGGCGGACATCGTGGATGCCGTGCTGATGGAGACGACGTTGCATATTCGTGGCGATGCCGGGCAGGTCGGTCAGTTTCAGATGCGTCAGCGCATCGGGAAGCTGCTCGGCGAGCATGACGGTCAGGCCGTCGGGCTTGTGCATGTCGGAGGCGACCTTCGCTAACCACACGTTGGTCGCCAGACCGATGGAACAGCGGAGATACTCGCCCGCTTCGCGCCGGATGGCGGCCTTGACCTGCTTCGCCAGCGCGACAGCTTGATCCGGCATACGCTCCTTGCCCATCAGTTTGCCGTACATCTCGTCGATGGAGCATATCTGATCGACATGCAGACAGGACTCGACGGCTTCAACGATGCGGCGATGACACTGAACGTAACGGTTGGGCCGGGCGGGGATGAGTTCGATGGCGGGGCAGAGGCGCAGGGCGTCCCGCACGCCGGTCCCGGTGCGCACGCCCCGGGCCTTGGCCTCCGGACTGGCGGCGATGCAGCACGTGGTGGCGACCAGCGTGGGCACGATCCCCACCGGCCGGCCACGCAGCGCCGGGCGGTCCTGCTGCTCCACCGACGCGAAAAAACTGTTCATATCGACAAAAAGATAGCGCAGCATGGCGAAAGCCTCGGCGATTGAAATACCTAACATACACCAAACATTATCGCCGGACAAGACGCAAAACATTTTCATTGCCAGCCGCAGGCGAACCGCCTGCGCGTCCGGCGTTGCGTCATTTGGTTGCCGAATCAAAGGAGGTTGACTATCAGGGGTTGCGGTGGACAATGGGCGGGTCACGTCGAACACAGGGGATGATCATGGTGGACCAGCCGGATGAAACAGAGATGGCGGTCATGGTGGAATTGCCCGCGTTGTCGGCGGTGACGGATGTGTCGTACAAGGCGGAGCCGCAGTCGCTGGAGATGACGCTGAAGGTGGGTCGGCCGGTCAAAATGATGGTCATGGCGCTGGGGTGGGCGGTGGTGCTGCTGGCGGTGTTCGGCGCGTTGGGCGGTGCGGTGTGGTGGCTGCTGCGCGACAGCGACTGGAAACTGCTCGGTGGATTTCTGTTTCTGCCCGGATGGATCGGCGGCCTCTGCTTCTTCCTGTTTTTCCTGATGATTCCCCAGCGCAAGGCCGAGGTTCGACTAACGTCGGATCAACTGGTCGTGCGGGAACAGCACATGGGCACCTCGGTCGAGGTGGTGGTGAACCTGTCCGACGTGGTGGCGGTGGGGCAGGGCTGGTCGGCGAAAAAGGAGTTGCTGTTCGGCGAGGGCATTAGCGAGCAGCAGTGCTGGTACGGTCTGCGGTTCGGCCGCAAGGCGGAACTGGTGTTCGACAAGGTGGATCATGTGCGGATGGGCGTGCTGGTCGGCTGGGAGCGGCCGGACCTGGCGTGGCTGGCGGAAGTGGTGCGCCAGCGATGGAACCTGCTGCCGCTGGTGGATGAGCCCTGGTCCGACGCGCAGGTGGTTAACCTTTCCGTGGAAAAGATGCACGAGTACAGCAGCCTGGGCCTTTACGGCAACCTCTGGTTGATTGGCCTGATGATCGTGCTGGGAGTTGCGTTTCCCGCCATGCTGTTGCCCTCGACGTGGCGCGGCTGGCAGAGCGAGCACTGGCCGCAGACCACGGGCAAGGTGCAGGCGGCAAGCTACGTCGTGCGGGGCACGGATGGCCATGAATCGTATACGGTGAAGGCGGCCTACGTGTTTGAACTGAGCGGCCAGAGCTACGCGGGCGACACGGTGTCCTATGCGTATCCCGACGGAGAGGACAACGTGCGGCAACTGATCGAACCGCTGCGGCCGGGCGATGCAGTGACGGTGTATTACGATCCCGACGATCCTCGCCGCAACGTGCTGATCAATGGCATGCCGACGATGGGATGGTTCGTTTTTGTGTTGCCGGTACTGTGCTTCGGCATGGCGGTGTGGCTGTGGCGCAAACGGCGTCGCATTCAGGCCACCCGGGCGCAATGGGCCGCGGCGACAGGCGGTGCCCAGGCGGGTGGCGAAGGACGCCGGCAGTGGCTATAACCTCCGCCCATGCGACACTAGGCCATTCTTTTCGATCTGGACGGCACGCTGGCGGATACGCTGGAGGAAAGAAAAAATGGGATAAGTACATATTACCATGCAGCCTCGGAGTCTGGTTGTGATGATGCTAATGTGAAAGGCGACTCGGTTTCCAGGCCTGCCGACCGCTGAACGGTGTGAAGAATCCATGTACTCATTCCCTTTGGCATTCGATGAAGGCAACCTGATCCGCCGGACGACGATCAGGTGTCCGTTCCGCGAACCGCACGGCGGGGATCGTTGGGACCGGGGAGGCTGGCGGCAGAGCTATAGGCGTGACGTCGTGCGGCGGATGAATCAGTTCGGCGAGGCGTCGGCGGGCTGGTGCTCGCGGAGGTCGTCGCGATTCCACACGTCCGGCAGGAGCCGCTCCACCTGGCTGACCGGCATGGATGCGATGTTCGCCAGCACGCTGGTGAGGTAACGCACGCTCTGCCGCTGACGCAGTTCCAGCCGCTTTTCACTAGACAGGGGCTTGTCCTGATTGCTCCCGGACGAGGAACGCATTAGGCTGTACATCTCTTTTCGCAGGTTGTGTCGTATCCAGACGCTCATGGCGATGCCCGTGGATGTCGGAATTGGTCAGGGAGAGGGTTCGCAATGGTGCCGTTTCTCATGTCGGTGTCGTTCGTGTTGGGCATTGTGATAGCCAGCGTGCTGTGGAAGGGCGAGTTCACCCGTTTGAACAAGCCCAAGCGGACCAAAGGCGAGCGGTATCCATTTCGGCGTGGCGAACGGCTGATGTCGGAGCAGGAGCAGGCGATGTACCAGACCATCCAGCGCGAAATGGGCAATGGCAATCTGCTGTTTCCCAAGGTGCGGCTGACGGAGGTGGTGGACCTGCCCAAGTCGGTGGATCGGCGTGACTTTCTGATGAATCTGGTGGGATCGAAGTCGCTGGATTTCGTGATCTGTGACGAGCAGAAGTTGACGCCGATCATCGGGATTCAGTTGCCCAAGCGGAACGACGCGGATGTGGACCTGATCGCGGAGGTGATGGATTCGGCGGGGATGCCGTTTCTGGTGTTGCCGAACAAGCGGGCGTTTGAGCCGGGCGAGTTGAATGAATTGATCCGCGAAACGGTTCGCCGGCGACGTCGTGCGGCTCCGGCTGCGACGGAACCGGTGGTCGAGGAGTAGCCGGGGTGTGGCTGGGGACCGGGGATGGCCGGGGGTGGCCGGGGGGTGGACCGGGGGACCGGGGGCACGTTCCAGGGAGCCTTTCCCCTTGCCCTGAATGATCCCGCGGGCATATGGACGCGGACCGCCATGGACGTCAAGTCCCGACCGTCTGCCGACACAACCCATGTCCCACCTGCCCGTTCATGAGCCGTCATGCGATAGCTCATGCGTGGGTGTCCATCTGCGGCCACTGGGACTTTTCTCCGTCGTTCGTCCGCTTCGCGTACGACCGTAGGCGATGAATGTGCATCCTACTGCGGCGTGATCCTGCCGCGTGCGTCCACGAGATACGTCCTGCCTTCCGGGGCCGCCTCCAAAGTGGCGATTATCCCTGGGAATATGACCAGATCGACACGCTGGGCAGGATCGCCCATGGTCACGATCCGCACCAGCGATTGGTCGCCCTTGCGCACGCCGGACCAGACCACGGCCGAGGTATTCTTCTCCGCGGGGAAGGCGTCATTGAGCACCTGCCCGCCATCGAGCAGATCACCGTACGCGAAAAGTTCATTGCATACGATGTTGACATCCGCCAATTCCTGGTAGAAATCCGCCATGTCGCGGTACGGCGGCGCGGCATTGAAGATGTAAAACCCGTTCACACCGCGCAGCATCGCGTGACGCAGAAATTCCAGGTACAGCGACCGGCTCATACGCGGAGCCTGCTTGAACGGCGGGTTTTTCCAGAAGCTGCTGACGAACGGCATCAGCGTCTGGTTTGGCCGAAGGTTGGCGTGAACGTTGCTGACGGTGGCGAGAAGCCGGGTGAAATAGATGCTGTCCATCTCCTCCTGCGGCACGGGCCAGTCGGCGTTGTACTGGCCGCGAATCAGAAGCTGATCCGCATAACAGACCGGCTGCACGACATCAATCTGCTCCGGATTGCGGGCAAAGACAGCAAATCGTCGGCCCGTGTTTTCCCATGCCCGATGCTCAGGCGTCGACAAGACATAGTCGTAGAATCCAACAAGGGCCTTGGGCAATTCGTCGCGCACCGGCTGGGCCATCGCAGCGGCCAAGGCGTCGGCTCGCTGTTGCAGACACCAGTCCGCAAATTTCTCCCGGTTGTCCAGCACGCCGGCCGGGTACGCCTTGCGACAACTCGGACACTCGCCGTTGGCCTCAAACACGCCGTTCCACGGAGCGGGATAGCCTTCGTAGTCGTACCACACGCCGGCCACGGGAACGCCGGCTTCGGCGAACTTTCGCAGTATGCTGCGCAAATGCTCCGCCCGGGCCTTCCAGCCATCCTGCAGGACCAGGCACGGCATCGCATAACCGACCGCGTCCCTGGCGTCGGGATTCGGCGCGTCGGCATGGCGCACAGGCTTGCCACGGGGGCCGCCTGGTGTGCTATAGAGATCCAGTATGCCTTTCATGGCCAGATGCACTGAAAAACCGGCATGGGCAATGGCTTTCGCCTGTGTCACCGCTGTTGCCACCGTCGCCGGCGTCGCTGCGCAGCCGCGGTAATCCTCATAGTCAGCGGGTACTTCCACGCAAGGCAGGAGTCCTCTGGCTTGTAATATGTCCAACTCCCGCTTGAGCGTTGACGGATCGTCAAACGACAGCGGAACCTGCCACCAGAACAACGTCGTTTGCCAGTTCCTGGGGACTGGATGCTTGAGCACGGGAACCACCGCCTCGATGCCGGCAATCTCCGGATGCTGCTGCCATGCCGGGACGGTGGTCTGCCCCCAACCTGCCATGGTAGATAGGACCACGCTGCAGAAACACAAGAATATACATATTCGACATGACATATACGATCCCATTTATTCAAACATAGAAGTTTGCCGCGTTCAAATGGGATCGGGTATCCCACTTTCGCATCCGGTAGAGGTCTTCCTGGATGAATCGAACCTTCAGCCGGCTATCATGGCTGGATCAAGGTCACACTGCGATCATTCTCGTGTACCTCATGGAAAGCGCCGGCAATGGGGACATCAACGGTCACCTTGCCATATTCCGGTATCGTAAGCTGAACCTCCTTGCGATCCGCAAGGGGCGAATGGGCATAGACGAGCCATTCCCGTTTCGGTGCTTCACCGCGAACCAGGGCGATCGAAAAGACCCGCACTTCCCAAAAAAGCTCCCATGGGTACTCCTGAAAATTCACATCAGCGTCCAGCAGGAACCAACGATCCTCGTTCTTGTACTGCTCAGGAAAATCCGTTTGATAGTGATGCTCGTGGGCGCGATTCGGCACCAGTTTGCCGTATTGCCACCATTTGCGAAGCGTCGCGTTGTCATGGACATGGTCCACGACGTCCACAATCGCCATGAAGTACGGCTTCTGTTCTTCCCATGACTCGGTGTAGCCGCGGAACTCCCGCACCGACTGTGGCCGCAGCAGCCACATCCCGAACTGCACCATCGCGCCATAGCGTTCTGGGGTGAATGTTTGACCGAGCGAGGCATAGTACTTCCGTTTGTCGTTGGCCAGCTTCGGCTCATTACCATCCCACATCGAAAGCTCATACCAGAGGTCCGGGTTCAGTTGGCGAGCCAGCTTGTTCTGGAAGACGACGTTCTGGAACTCGATCTGCGGGCTCCATACCCTGAAATCCGTGCTTGGATTCCAATTGTGGGTGTAGTAGGAGGCGCTGCCACCGTCCCACATCAGAGGCTGGGGACCGATGCGGTCGCGCGTTTCCAATGAGTAATGACGCCATCCGCCCCAGCGACCCATGGCTTCCATGCCGGCATCGCCGCCATAGCCGAAGAAGCGGGCGTTCTGTTTCCAGGAGCTGTTGGTCAATCCCTCGCGCATGCCTGCCTGCAGCAATCTGAATCGTTCAATCCAGCCGTCGCCGACAACCTTGCGACGAAAGTCATCATCGCGGTCTTTGCCATACTTTTTCAAATAGCGATCGGACGTCTCCACATCGACCCAACGTAGATTGTTGTTTTCGTTGTTGGACAGGAAGATGACCAGCGGCGGATCGGGATACCATTGTTGCAGCTTTTTCAGATTGTCGTTGTCGGTCCAGAATCGGCCGACTTCCCGCCATGGCTCCGTCGGACCAAAGGGAGAGACTTCATTGCCGATCGTTCCGTCCGGATGAATGACGTAGGGATTCTGCTGAGCCGGCAGGTCGTGGTATCGATGCAGCAAGCTTTCCCACTGTGAAGCAATGAACACGATGGGCAACTTCAACGCCGCGGCACGCTTGATCGCAGCTTCATAGTAGTCATTGAATCCAGCTCCGGACAATCGATTATCCACGGGAGGATTGACGGCCTCCGGGAACGAAGGATGGGTAAACGTAAGAATGAGGTGATGGCCATCGTCGATTAATTTGATCTGATTGGCAGGGGCAAAGCCGCTGGTCTGTGGCTCAACGAATCCGCAATTCCAGCTTCCCGCCAGGGGCAGAGGATGGGGTTGGGTTTCTTTGGGCGCCACGGAAGGATTGTCAGAAGACGTACTCGGCGCTGCCATCACGGCCTGAACGCCGATGATCAGCATCGCCGAGGCGATACGGCAGGCGACCACGAACTTGCCGCGAACCGCGACAGGGTGTGTCCATCGGTCGAGACTTGCACGCATTTGCATTCCTTCTACTCCTGAACTGCGAAAGGTTCCTTGGCGCCAACCGCGGCATCCGTTGAAGAACATACAACCTCATCCTGCATGAGCAGCGAATGAGGATCAGTCACCAGTATGCACTTGGTGTGGCGGATATCCTGCGAAGGCGCCTTCTCGTCATGAAGCTGTCTGCGCAGTATATCCATGGCGATCTCGGTATCCTCGCTGATGTCAGAAACAAGATAGGTGCAGGGCACGCCAAGTTGGACGAGACACTGCCGGTTCACAACCGTCAGCAGATCCATGTTCTCAATATCGCGGCGGGGGCATTTTTCCAGTATCGCCCGCGTGGCGCCCTGCGCCTGAATATCATCCAGGAT
>JADLAP010000162.1 GCA_020848195.1 Phycisphaeraceae bacterium | reverse complement strand
TAAGTGGAGATGATCGAGCCGATAACCCCAATGGCCCGCACCAGGATAGGAAAGATCACGCCTTTGTGACCGAAGCTAGCCCAGCCCAGGATCATGGCGGCGACGATGGTGACTTCGTAGGACTCGAAGATGTCGGCGGCCATGCCGGCGCAGTCGCCGACGTTGTCGCCGACGTTGTCGGCGATGGTGGCGGCGTTGCGGGGGTCGTCCTCCGGGATGTCCTTTTCGATCTTGCCGACGAGGTCAGCGCCGACGTCGGCGGCCTTGGTGTAGATGCCGCCGCCGACTCGCATGAAGAGTGCCAGCAGCGTGCCGCCGAAGCCGAAGCCCAGCAGGGCTTCATAGGCGTGTTCGCCGTACATCATGAAGATGACGGTGCCGCCGAGCAGGCCCAGACCGTCGGTCATCATGCCGGTGATAGTGCCGGAGCGATAGCCGAGCATCAGTGCGCCGCCGAAGCCCTTGGGGGCCGCGGCCGCGACGCGGAGGTTGCCGGTGGTGGCCATCCGCATGCCGACGAAGCCGACGGTGGCGGAGAAGATGGCGCCCATGAGGAACGCCCACGCGCGACCGATGGCGTAGGTCTGCGCCAGCGCGTCGTTCTCACGGAACGCGCGGGAGCAGTAGAGGACGACGACCAGCACGACGATCAGGCCGCCGACGACCTTGAGCTGCCGGCCGAGATAGGCATTGGCGCCTTCCCGCACGGCAGCGGCGATTTCCTGCATCTTCGGCGTGCCCTTGTCCGCGCCGAGCACCTGTTTGACCAGCATGCCCGCGTACAGCAGCGCGCAGATCGCCACGCCAAGGGAGACCCACAATGCGGTCTTCTCCCACTGGCTGAACTTGTCGCTGGTCATGAAGGAGAAATAGTGGAACGGTTCGGCGTGCGGCGCGGCCGCCTGCTGAACCTTATCCACCATCGCCTTCAAGTCCGGCACTTCCGGTGCCGCCGCGGCCTGCGATCGCAGGTACAGCCCGACGAACAACGCCGCCAGGCACAAGAAACAGACAGAAGACCATCGACTACTTCGCAAGAAGTCTCTCATAATCATCTCCACAATGTTGGGCTGTAAAGAGGGGTTCCGACGCGATGTCACGGTGGCCCTGGTGCGACATCGGTGACGTCCTGGCCAGTCGCGGACTGCTCATCCATGAGTAGTCAGAGGACATTGAACTAGACATATGGGTCTTGAATTTACCGACGTTGGCGGCGATGTCAAGTGAAGTGGATCGGAACATCGTGAATATGACGATTCTTCACAATCCAACCGGGTTCATCGATCCAGCAGCCAGGACTCCGGCCCGACCGTGAGCAGGTCGTGTTGAACCCGCGGCGGGAGCATTCGAACCGCGTTCACTTCCGCCGCGTAGGTCTGCACCATCCGCATACCGTCGTCGCACCAGCTCATGAACGGATTGTCCGAACCCCACATGTACCGGCTGCCCAGCAGATCGTGGATCGCCAGCAGCACCTGGTCCGGCCGGGAGTAGTCCGCATCAACCCGTTCGCCTCGGGGTGCGGTGAATCCCATGTCATTGACCGTTCCCTCGCAATGGATCAGATGCGCGGAACAGTCCACCCACACATTCGGAGTCCGGGCTGCTTCCTTCAGCATCGCCAGATCGAACCGCAGCGAATGCGCCAGGTTGAACCGTGCTTTGGGAAAGGCCTGCGCGACTTTCAGGCAATCTGATGACTGCGACCAGCAGTCGTCCTTGTTGTACGACGTGTGAATCAACACCGGCCATCGCTTCGCTTCGGCCAGTTCCATGATCGGCCGGCCAAGGTCAAGGAAATCCTTCACGAACGACTGGATCACCGTGGCCTGTATCTTCAGTCCCGCGATCCGGTCGGCCATGCGTTCCAGCGCGGCAAGCTGTTGCGCAACAGCCCGTGAGGGATCAACCATCGCCAGCACGCGGAGCCGGCGATCCAGATCGATCCATTCGATTTCCTGGATCAGCAGCGGATTTTCCTTGTCGTAGGGAAACCGTCCGGGCAGCAACTGGATCGCGTCCTTCTCCACGAAGGCGTAGGGGTCATACGCGGTGCTGAGACAGAATGGAAAGCAGACCGCCCGGTCGATGCCGTTGGCGTTCATGCGTTCGAGCAGATCCTGCGCCGTGGAGGCGTAGGGCCACCAGCCCCGCAGCAGAAAGCCGAGGTCCGCGCCGATGTGGGTGTGGACGTCGTAGGTCAGAGGCATGGACGTTCGTCCTTGCTTGCAGGTGAAAGCGATTGACGGCTGGGGATCGGCTGTGCCGGGCACGGGTCAGTCGTAGCGGAACACGCCCTTGCGCCACGCATAGGCGAAGGCGATCACCGTCGTCAGCACGAAGAACAGCACCCGGCCGAGGAACAGCGGAGCCAACATGCTGCCGTGTCCCAGGCTCGGAAACGTTACCGCCCACGGGTACAGAAAGATGATTTCCACGTCGAACACGAGAAACGACATGGCTACCAGGTAGAAGCGGACATTGAACCGCCGGCGGGTGGGCGTGATGGGATTCATGCCCGATTCGTACACGCCGCCCTTGATCGGGCCGGTCCGCGACGGGCCGGTGATCTTCGACAGCACGATATTGCCCGCGCCGAAGAGAAACGCCATCAGCAGCAGAATCCCCACGGGGGCATATGGACTGAATGCATCGGCGAGCAGGTAAGTCATGGCCGAAGTCTAGCGACACGCCGGATCGCCCTCAACCCCCGCGACGGGTCAAATCAACATCCACCCTGATCAACTGACCTTCCCTCGCAACCGACTACAATGCCCGTCATGCAAGCCTACCTCGACCTGCTCCGGCACATCCTCGACCACGGCGCCCGCAAGGACGACCGTACCGGCACCGGAACCCTCAGCGTCTTCGGCTACCAGATGCGATTCGATCTTGCCCGGGGTTTCCCGCTGCTGACGACCAAAAAAGTCCACACCCGCTCCGTCATCCACGAACTGCTCTGGTTCCTCCGCGGCGAAACCAATATCGCCTACCTCAAGAACAACGGCGTGACGATCTGGGACGAATGGGCCGACGCCAATGGCGACCTCGGCCCCGTCTACGGCGCACAGTGGCGATCATGGCACACCCGCGACGGCCAGATCATCGACCAGGTGTCGAACGTGGTGGACCAGATTCGCCGCAATCCCGACTCCCGCAGGCTGATCGTCAGCGCCTGGAACGTCGGCGAACTGGACCGCATGGCCCTGCCTCCATGCCACCTGCTCTTCCAGTTCTATGTGGCGCAGGGCAAGCTCTCCTGCCAGCTCTACCAGCGCAGCGCTGATGTCTTCCTCGGCGTTCCCTTCAACATCGCCAGCTACGCGCTGCTGACCCACATGGTCGCACAAGCCGCCAGCCTGCAGCCCGGCGACTTCGTCCATACCTTCGGCGACGCCCACCTGTATCTCAATCACATGGACCAGGTCCGCACCCAGCTTGCCCGCGAACCTCGACCGTTGCCGACGCTGAGGCTCAATCCCGGTGTGAAGGACCTCTTCGCTTTCACCTTCGACGACATCGCCATCGACCACTACGATCCCCACCCCGCGATCAAGGCGCCCGTGGCGGTGTGATTTTTTTAGCCGCGGATGAACGCAGATGAACGCAGATAAGACCAAGAATGGAAATGAACACAATGCAAAGCCCGCGGATGCTCCGTACTCGGAGCTTCCGCGGGGTCTGCGTGCCAGTCTCTCAAAGCATTGCATTTATCTGCGTTCATCTGCGTTCATCCGCGGCTAAAACTGGATTTCCCATGCGTGTATCCATGATCGTGGCGGCGGGGGAGAATGGTGTGATCGGCTGCGAGGGCCGGCTGCCGTGGCATTTGTCGGAAGACCTCAAGCGATTCCGCCGGCTGACCACGGGGCACGCGGTCATCATGGGTCGGCGGACCTACGAGTCCATCGGCAAACCGTTGCCGCAGCGGCGGAACATCATCCTCAGCCGCAGCCCGGACTATCACGCGGAGGGTGTGGAAGTCGTCGCCACGTTCGATGCCGCGATGACTTTGTGTGCTGCCGACGACGAGGCCTTCATTATCGGCGGCGCGGAGATTTACCGGCTTGCGCTGCCGCATGTCGAACGTCTCTATCTGACCCGTGTGCATCAAAGCCCGGACGGCGATGCCTTTCTCCCGGACATCGACTGGACACAGTGGCGACTGATTTCGGAAGAGCCGCACGATCAGCCCATTCCGCACCGTTATCAGGTGTGGGACCGACGGTGAAACGTTCATCCTTGTCTCTTGCCCCGCATTGCTCAATAATGCCGGGCGCATGGAGCGGATCAAACTCAATCCCGGCGATGTGGAGCAGGCCCAACGCGCAGGCCAGCGCGCGGCTGAGGTGTTCGCCGGCGGCGGTCTGGTCGCGTTCCCCACGGAAACGGTCTACGGCCTGGCCGCCAGCGCCGCCAGCGAATCCGCCTGTCAGAATCTCCAGCGTCTGAAGCGACGCGACGAACCTCAGCCTTTTGCCGTGCATCTGACTTCGCCCGAACAGGCGGCGGACTATGTCGATCCCGACAACACCCGCCTCATCCGCGCCATGCGCAAACTCATGCCCGGCCCGGTGACCGTCATCGCCGACGCCAGCGAGATCGCCATCGCCCAGCATCTGGCTTCCTGCGGCCTGCACGGCGCGGTACGCGATCAACTGGTCCACGGCCAGACCGTCGGCCTGCGTTGTCCCGACGACGCCATCGCCCGTGCGGTGCTGGAAGCCAACAATGTGCCGATCCTTGCCACCAGCGCCAATCGGCCCGGCGAGGCGCTGCCCGTGGATGCCGATCAGGTCGCCGCATCGCTCGATGGTCACGTCCAATTGCTCATCGACGCCGGGCGATGCAAATACGCCAGGCCGTCCACCGTCGTCCGCGTGCAGATCGGTCCCAGCGGTGAACTGGCGGCCCGCGTCCTCCGCGAAGGCGTCTGGGATGAACGCGTCATCCGTCGCCTGCTTCGCTGGAATCTGCTGCTGGTCTGCTCGGGCAACACCTGCCGCTCGCCCATGGCGGAAGTCATCGCTCGCCGGCTGCTTGCGCAGGACAAAAAGCTGGCGGAGGAAGACCTGGAAACCGCGGGTTTTCGCGTGCTATCCGCCGGGGCTTCGGCTTATCCCGGCGATCCCGCCAGCGAACACGCCCTCCATGCCGTGGCCCAGATGGGGCTTGATCTGTCCAAGCATCGTTCACGCGAATTGACCGCGCAACTGGTGCGCGACGCGGACCTGGTGCTCTGCATGACACGCTCGCATCGCCGGGCCGTGCTGCAACTGGACGAAGCCGCGGACGGTAAAACGTTCACCCTCGATCCGAAGGGCGACATCGAAGACCCCTTCGGCTCCGATCTGGCCACCTACCAACGGTGCGCTCAAACCCTGCACGAACACCTGCAACGCCGGCTCAAGGAGCATTGCCCATGAAAATCGTCATCGGGGCCGATCATCGCGGAACGGACGTCGCTCGCACCATCGCCGAAGCCCTGCAGGCGGCCGGCCACAGCGTCGAGCCTCTGGGCGTCGCCGAAGCCAAAACCTGCGACTATCCCGACCGCGCCTATCCCGTCGCCAAAGCCGTCGCCGACGGCAAAGCCGAGGCCGGCATCCTCTTCTGCGGCACGGGCATCGGCATGAGCATCGCCGCCAACAAGGTAGACGGCGTCCGGGCTGCCCTCGTCCACGACGAAGTCGGTGCCCGCATGGCCAAACGTCACAACAACGCCAACGTCCTATGTCTCTCCGCCGATATGCTCGGATTGCGCGTCATCGAGCAGATCATCTTCGCGTGGCTGAACACGCATTTTGAAGGCGGCCGCCACGCGCGGCGCATCGCCAAGATCAACGCCATCGAGCAGGGCAAAGAGCCGTCCTCCGTGCCATCCGGCGATATCGAAGGTTGATCGGCAATTCCCTGCGACGAAGACGTCGCAGCTACAAAAGACTGCGTTGACGCTGCATTTTTTGGTAGCTGCGACGTCTTCGTCGCAGTCTTGTCATTTCAGCGCCGCTTCAATCGCCGGCGCGATGGCGTCGCCTCGCAGGCCCTTGGCGATCAGCTTGCCGTCGGCGCCGATGAGGAACAACGCGGGAATGCCCTCGACGCCGTAGTCCGCGGACGTGCCGGCCTGTCCCATCGTCTGACCGAGGAAGCCCTGCGTCCACGTGTAGCCCTGCTTTTCCGTGAACGCTTTGGGCTGCTCCTGCTTGGCGTCCAGACTCAGGCTGACCAGGACGAAACGTTCGTCCTTGCCGAATCGTTCGTGAACAGCTTTGAGATGCGGCATTTCACTGACACACGGGCCGCACCAAGTCGCCCAGAAGTCGATAAGCACGACCTTGCCTCGCTGGTCGCTGAGCTTGAAGGTCTGGCCGTCGAGCGTGGGCACGGTGAAGTCCGGCGCATCCTGGCCGACTTTCACGGTCTTGGGTATGACCAGCGTCAGCGTGCCCAGGTCCAGCGGCTGGGGGTTGTAGGCCATGTCCGTTGTGGGGACGGTGAAGGTGTGATGGATCCGGCCGATCAGGTCTCCCCAGCCGCACCGCGAATTGATCGGCGGCTCGTGAAGCTGCACGTTCAGGTCATATGTTCCGGGGGCCACGTCCTCAATGCGGAACGAGCCGTCGGGCTGGATCATGAAGTTGTAGTGACGTTGTTCCAGTTCCTGCTGGCGCTGCCGGGTTTGAAACAACTGGCCGATTTCGCTGGCCAGCCACTTCACGTACCACTGCTGTTTTTCCTCATTGCTCATCTGGGCGAAGTTGTCGGGCAGGGCCGGTGATTCGCGGTTGAAACGGGTGGAGACGGAATGATGGCCATTGCCCCATTCAACCGGCTTGGTGTAGTCAGCCGGGACCGCGAGCTTACCGATGACCGGCTGCCCCGTGCCGCCGATTTCGATTGTTGCCGTCTGGCCTGGCGTAGTCTGCACGTTCAGCGAAATCGCGCCGCCCCACGATCGTAGTCCCAATGTGATGTAGCGGGAAACCTGCCCCCGGCCAGCGGGAATGCGGTCAAATGCGAAATGCCCCTGATCGTTGGTCATGACATCCGCATCGTAGTGGATATTGATCTGCCGCTGCTGTCGGGTTGCCTGTTCCTTCGGATCCTGCTGATGCCAGTAGTGCATCTTTTCGTTTTTGCCGGGCTTGTCGCCGACGCGAAGCGTGCCTTCAATCCGGCTCCACGCCTGCAAAACCATGCGATAATCCAGTTCCAGCTTCGTGTCCATCACTTCCGAGTATCCCATGTCATGCACCGCCACGAGCGTGTACGGCTGATCCTGCGAGGGCAGCTTGAACTGGCCCTGTTCGTCCGTGATAAGCGGTTGATATTCACGGTTATCCGGCTGATTGACAGACAGATATCGGCCCGGCGTGGCGATGTACACCTTGGCTCCGCTGACCGGCTGGCCATCGGCGTTCACCACGGTCAGCGGCGTGGGTTTCGCCGGCTTGAGCGCGAAATCCACCGTCACCTCGCCTTCGTCGCTCTGGATCGCGCGCGACACGGCCGGGGCGTAGCCTTCTGCTTCAATCCGCACCAGGTGGGAGGGATAGGGATAACTATGCGTGATTTCGTACAAACCATCCGTCGCAGCGACGACATTATGTCGTTCCCAGTGCGGTGGATTCTGCGAATTCCACTGCATGCCCCGCACCACGTTGAATCTCGGCACGGGCTGGCCTGTCTCGGCATCGGTCACCTTGCCGCTGATCTTCAGCACGTCGGGCAGCACGATGACGTGTTCCTCCTCGCGCGGCGAGAGCGTCGCGTTGCGGATGCTCATGTGATCCTTGGCGCAAACGTGGTACAGCACCGGCTCAACCGGGGCTTGCGTCCACGTCGCCCGGCCATCCTTGTCCAAACCGGTGGACCACTCCAGCGTGCGCAGGCCCTGCCATGTGTCGGCGCTGATGTGGGCGTCGGCAACCGGCTGGCCCTGTTTGTCCACCACGCGGAAGCAGATGGTCTGCGGTTTGGGCAGCGTGATGGTCAGGGGATCGATGGGTTGGGTCAGGTTGCCGCGCCACGCCGCCGGGCCGCAGCCTGCGCCTTTGACCGTAAGCACCAGTTCACCTAGCCGGACGTTGGCGAAGCGGAATCGGCCCTCTTTGTCCGCCGTGGTCATGGGCGGGGAATTGGAGCAGACCCGGTCCGTGCCCTGGGCGACGGTGGCGTTGGCCACGGGTTTGCCATCACCGTTGAGGACGACGCCCTCGATGGACAGGCCTCGCGGAATCACGCACACAGCCTTGCCGCTGACCAGTTCATCGAGCGAGGTGTTGACCGACTGGCCGCCGTACTGGTCGCAGAGGTAGTCCGGGTGAACCAGTTGCACGCGAATGTCGGTGCAGGAGACGGGGACATCGTCGATCTGGAAATGCCCGTCGTGGTCGGTGATGCCGGAAAGGCGGTAGGTCTGGTCCACCTTTCCCACGCCGGGCTGCGGGGCAGGACGGTGATCCTGGTTGAACCACAAACTTACCGCCACGTTTCGTACGGGTTGGCCTTCCTCGTTGACGACTTTGCCGCTGAGCTGGCGCGTGGCTGGCAGCGTCGCTTGCACCGGAGCGTCGGTCAGTTGCGGAAGATTGAGTTTGGCGGAAAAGGTCTGACAGCCGGCTTTGCGAACGCGCAGCACATGCTTGGCCTGACCGGGCAGGTTCGTGGTCACGGTAGCGAGGCCCTGGTCATCCGTGACAACGGATGTCATAGCGTCCAGCCGATCCGCATCCATCGCGACTGTCGCGCCGGCCAGCGGCTTGCCCAGCTCATCCTTCACCATCACAGCCACGGGTTTGGCGGGCTGAACTTGCGGCTTGGCTTCCAGAGCCGGCTGTGTGGCAGCTTCCGGGCCTTGCTCAAATGACAGGGACAGCAACTCGAAATAGCCGGGGAACTTGCCGTCCTGTTCCGCCGCGACACCGATGGCCATGCCGGGAACCAGGCCCTGTCCCTGCATTGTCGTTTGCCGTAGGTCCTGGCGGAGTTCGTGGATTTCACCGTCGTCCTGAATGTCCTTGGAATGGTGCCAGATGGTGCAGCCGCCGCCGTTGGGGCCGCGCTGGTCGTCGAGCCAGAGCAGGTAATGGCCCGGCCGGCCGATGTGCGTCGCACGGTAACGCATCACCACGATGGGATACTCCACCCGGCTGATCGGCTCGGCGAAGTAGTAGACGAAAACCTTCGTTTTTCCCGGTTCCAACACGGTAAACCGCGCGATGTGTCGTGCCTCGTCCATCTCCATGGTCGCCGCTTCCGTGTTGCGAAGCGAGCCTGACCAGTGCGTTGGACTCCACGGCAGCGCGGGATTGATCCGCACCGCCTTGACCGGCTGCGTCTCCTGCGCTTGGATCGCTTGCAGCCCGGACAGGGACAGAATGATCGCCGCCGCCAGAATGGACGTTTGTCGCCGCATGGATAGGCTCCCGAAAAAGTGATGATGTCCCCGAACGGTCATCAGATTAACATGTGCGTTGTTCGATCACAATACACTGCGACGAAGACGTTGCAGCTATGAAAGAACTGCGTCGCTATCGTAGCTGCGGCGTCTTCGCCGCAGTGGTTTTTCAGGAGTATTTCGCATGTTGAAGTCGAAACTGATTCATCCGCAACTGCTGGAAGCGATCGGTCGCGCGGGGCACGGGGCGAAGATTCTGATCGCCGACGGCAACTATCCCGCGGGCCCTCGTCTGGGTCGCAACGCGAAGCTGGTGCATTTGAACCTGATGCCGGGCGTGGTCAGTTGCACGCAGGCGTTGGAGGCGGTGGTCAGCGCGTCGCCCGTGGAGGCTGCGGTGGTGATGCAGTACGCCAAAACGGGGCCATACGCGCTGACGCAGGACCCGCCGATCTGGGCGGAATTCCGCGGGATTCTCAAGGGCGAAGGATTCAAGGGCGACCTGCAGCCCGTGGAGCGGTTCGCGTTCTACGAACAGGGCGAAGCGCCGGACGTGGCGGTGACGATCCAGACCGGCGACCAGCGGATTTACGCGAACCTGTTGCTGACCATCGGCGTGGTGATGTGATGTGGACCAGCGGCGGTGATGCGACCTATCGTTGACCGGAAGCGGCGTGGTTGGCGGTGGTTCATCATCGGGCGTAGGTGCATATGCTGGAATCAGCGCAACAGTTTTTGTCGTTGCTTCGGCCGGCGTTGGAGGCCGGCGATCCCGCCGTCATTGCACAGACGTGCAACCGTCACTGGACCAACCGCGAACTGGCGTCGCTGCTCTACAGCGACGAGGCGGAAGCGAGGCAGGCGGCGGCGCTGGTGCTGGGGTTGGTGGGCGATCTGCGGGTGGAACATCAGCTCATTCGCGCGCTGAAAGACCCTGAACTTCAGGTCAACCGCGCGGCGGAACATGCGCTGTGGTCGATCTGGTTCCGCTCGTGCAGTTGCCGGGCCGGGCGAACGTTTGAGCAGGCGATGGAGATGATCACGCAGGAGAAGCACGCCACGGCGGTGGATCTGTTCACGCAGACGCTTCGGATCGATCCCGGCTTCGGCGAAGCGTATCACCAGCGGGGCATCGCACACTACCTGATGGGGCGATGGGAGTCGGCATTGGAGGACTGTTGCCGGACGATTCGGCTTCGGCCGATGCACTTCGGCGCGGTGGCGGGGTTGGGGCACTGTTTCACGCAACTGGGCGAACTGAGGCGAGCGCTGCGGTGTTACCGCAAGGCATTGCACATTCACCCGCATATGTCGGCCGTGGCGGACGCGATCAGGAGTCTTGAGCCGCGGATGCGGGGGAGCAACGATTCATCGGGGGTCTTCGAGTCGATTCCCGTGGAGGTCTGAGAGGTCGGTCCACGCCCCGACGGGGCCTGCATGTTCACCTCCGCGTTGCCGGGTGGATTCCATGGTGATGTAGGCGATGGCGTTGCCGAAACCCGCGCCGCGGAGTTGCTCGCGGTCCCAGAGCGACGCGCCGGCCATCAGGGCCAGCGGGTGGTTTTTCGCGGGGAAATAGGCGTTGTATTGCGCGAACAGCGGGGGGCGCGACATGTCCAGCCCGAGGGCGGCGCTCTGCTTGCTGTGCAGGAGGGAACTGGTGATCTGGATGTCGCGGGTTTCGCCCTGGACGATCACGGCCGGTCCGCGGCTGTTCCAGAGCGTGCAGTGGCGCACCATGACGTCGCAGGCGTCGAGCAGGACCAGCGCGGAGGCGTCGTTGTCGATCATGCGGCAGTTGTCCAGTCGTATGGCTGCGGCGCGGCGGACGACGGCACCGATCATCGGCGCGGAGAAATCGAGGTCTTCAACATGGATGTACCGCAGGCCGTCGAGGTCGAGGGCCGGCGAGGCATCGTGGACGCTGACCATGGCGCGGCCTGATCCCCACGCACGGAACACCAACGGCAGATCGAGATCGCCGGACGCCAGCGGTTTGAGCGGCCCCGGATATTCGCCGGGCATGAGGTACACCGTCACGCCAGGCCTTGCCAGCCGGCACGCCTGCGCGAGGGTGCGGATGGCGGTGGCAACGGACAGGCCGTCGTTGTCGTCATGGCCGTCGGGTTTGAGGAACAGGACGTCGCCGCGGTAGGGCAGAGCGCCTGGCGTGTCGCCGGCATCGCCGCAGTTGCGGATCGGGCTGTCCGCCTGAAGCCGATAGTCGTCGTGGGCCGGGTCGCAGAAATGCGGATCCGCCTGTTTGGGCTGACCGAAAAGCAGATTGGTGTCGTCGATCAGACGGGTGACGGCCGGATCGATCGAGGAGGTCCACTGGAGGGTGGACTGCTGAATCCGCCACGCGTCGGAGCGTGGGGGCAGGACCAGGGGCGAAGCGCATTGGGTGATGACGCATCGCCGGGCGGTGAGATGCGCTTTGCCGGGATCGAGGACCAGACCTCGCAGGCCGCCGCGGATCTGGAGATTTTCGAGCGTGACGGAACCCGCGGCGGCGTCGAGGCGCAGGGCGTCGCCTGTGCCGGGGCGCAGTTCGCAGTCGGCCACGAGCAAGTTGGTCGTGCCCGGCCCCACCAGCAATCCGGGCGTAGCGGGGTCTCCTTCGCGGCCGATGCCCTGCAGCCGGGCGCGTCGGAGTTCCGAGTCCACAGCCTGGTTCCAGGTCACGCCGCCGGCGCAGTTGATCCACTGACAGTCGCGTGCGCGGATGTCCTGGCTACCCTGAATCAGCAGGCCGGGCTGGCCCGGTTCGCTGCCGAAGCCGCGGAAGGTGATGCCCTGCAGGACGACGGACCGGGCCTGGATCAGGCTCAACCCGATGCCGGGAATGACCACTGCCTCAAGCGATGGCGCTTCCAGCAGTCCGTCCGGCAGATGGATCAGCAGCGTCTGGTCATCGGGGTGCTGCCACCATGATCCGGCCGTGGCGCGCAACTCGGCTTCGGTGGTTGCCCGGCGCCAGGTTTGGCCGGTGGAGGTGTGGATCAGGTTGTACACCGTCTGGCCTACGGCTGTGTCGTAGCATCGGGGCCGGTTGGGGATGCTGCGCCAAGGTCCGAGGCTCAGGCTTCCGCGCAGGACGCTGAATCCGGGCATTGCGGCCTGGATCGTCACCGGTCGTTGCGTGCTGCCCGCGAGATCGCGCAGGGTCGCGGTCTGGAGGTACTCGCCCGGAGCCAGCACGAGGCTGTCCCCTTCACCCAGCCGGCCTTCCACGTGCTGGAGACTCTGCCACGGCGTGGCGGGATGCGTGCCTGTCGCCTGGTCATCGCCGTCCGGGGAAAGGTAAAACACCTTGGCGGAGGCGGTTGGAGCCAGCAGGAGCAGCAGGATCAGCCCGGCCGGGAAAGGACGGCGACAAGGACCGAATTGGTGAATTGACCTGGACATCAACGCACGTCATAATACCCGGCTCTTTACGATTCGGTAGCTTTGCCTGAGGTAAATGGCCATGACGCAGGATATTCGGATTGGTTCGAACGTGTGCGTGAAGATCGTCAAGCGGCCGACGAATGCGTCGGCGGTGAAGACATTGGTCCGCCTGCTGTCCAAGGACCAGAAGGTGAAGCTGGAGAACCGTCGGCTGGGCAAGTCGAAGGTGTCCCATCGCCGGACCAAGCAGCGTGGCGGTCGCGTGTGGGAAATCAATGCCGTGAAGCTGCGCCCGGTCAAGGGCTGCCTCGGCGAGACCGGCACCATCCTCGCCACCGCCGACGTGCTGACCGATCTCCAGAGCGTCAGCAAGTTCGTCGAAGTCAGCGTCGCCTGACGTCTGATCCCTTGTGCCCGGAGGCGTACGGTCCATGTGGCGCACGTCGCCGCCTCCTGTGCCGCTTCGACCCAAGGACGGCCATAAAGGCACGTTCGGAGTCGTCATCATCATCGGAGGCTGTCCGACCAGGCCCGGCGCGCCGGCGCTGGCGGCTCGTTCCGCGCTGCGCGGCGGCGCGGGACTGGTCAAAATCGCCTCCGATTCCACTACGCTCGCCATCGCATTGACCATCGAACCCTGCGCCACCGGCGTGGTGTTGACGGATATTTCAGCTTTGGATGCGGCCGATCCCGATGGCAAAGCCGTGCTGGCGGTCGGACCCGGACTGGGTCGCCAGCCGGATCGTCTGGCATGGATTCAACATTTCCTTGCCGGTGATCGGCCTGTGGTTCTCGACGCCGACGGTCTGAATCTGCTGGCGGAGCACGGCCTGGGTCTGCCTTGGCACGCACCTGTCGTGCTGACTCCACATCCCGGCGAATACCGAAGGCTGGCGGGGACGCTGAACATCCCCTTCGATCCCACCTCCCAGCCTGATCGCTCCCGGGCTGCCACGGCGCTGGCGAAAGCGTGCGGCTGCGTCGTGCTGCTCAAGGGCCATCGCTCGCTGGTGACCGACGGCGAACAGGGGTACATCAACCACACCGGCGGCCCCGCGTTGGCCACCGCGGGCAGTGGCGATGTGCTGACCGGCCGGATTGCCGCGCTGCTCGCGCGGGGCATGACCGGGTTCGATGCCGCGTGTCTGGGCGCGCATCTGCACGGCCTGGCGGGCGACTTGTGGACACGTCAACACGGCGACGCCGGCCTGCGTGCGATGGATTTGGCCGATCTTCTCCCCGACGTTCAGCGCACGGTTTAACGGCAAAGATTAGTGGTGCAATTTCGTTGCGAGGTTGAGCGACGCAGCCGAAGGTCCGCCTCGGCTCCTCTGGAAGTCGTCCTCGTCTTAACCCCACCCGTCATCCGACCGATCTACTCCATACCGGGGCACGTTCCGGGCAGCATCGGGGCGGTAGGGGAGTTGTGGACATGATTTCACGCGAACGACGCGACAGCGCACGCATGGTTCTTCGCCGGCCGGTGAAGGTGTATTGCCCGACCACGGGACGCTACATCCCGGCCGTGACGTTTAACCTCTCATCCGGCGGCACATTGCTGCAGGTTCAGTCGCCGACATCGCTCAAGCCCGGCCAGCGGATCCGCATCGGCATCGGCTGGACCCCGGACCAGGCGGTGCTGCAATCCCAGCAGATGATCGACGGCCTGGTGCTTCGCAGCCTGGGGCATCAGGGTCAGTGCGCAGCCGCGGTGCGGTTCGATACCCATCCCCGTCTGGCCATGTCCGCATAACACGCTCCTGATGCCGTTCAAGTCCAGACACCGCAATCTCTTGACATCTCGATCCGACATCCGCGAGGCAGAAGCGCAGCTTGACGCGCAACCTCCGGCTCGGTACTGTTGTCTCTCTATGTCCTGACCGGCAAGGCTCCCGAAAACCGCGTGACGATCGGCTGTCGTGCCGATGTCCATGCAACGGGGGCGAGACCTCCAGCAGAAGGTGATTCCGAGATGCTTCCCTGTCAACGTAAAACCCACTCGCAATCGGGCATGCGGCGTTCCCACAAGCACGCCACGGCGACCCAAGCGGTTCGTTGCCCCAACTGCGGCAGCGCGAAGCGGCCTCATGCCGCCTGCCCGGAATGCGGCTATGTCCGTCCCGGTCTTCTTCTTGCCACCAGCAGGGAAAAGTAGTGCGCATCGCCATTGACGTCATGGGGGGCGACAACGCCCCGGACGCGATTCTCGACGGCAGCATCGACGCGCTCGCCCAGCTTTCGCCCGATGACCGGCTCGTCCTGATTGGTGATGAGGCCGTCATCCGCGACGTCATGCACGAACGCGGCGTCAGCAACGACCCGAGGATCGAAGTCGAAGCCACCACGCAGGTCATCGCCATGGATGACCCGCCGGTGACCGCCATCCGCAACAAGCCGGACAGTTCCATCGTGCGCATGGCCCAGCTCGGCGGCTCCCGTCGCCAGGCGGGCAACCGGCACTGCGACATCATCATCAGCGCGGGCAACACCGGCGCGTGCGTCGCCGCGGCACAGATGTGCATGAGGCGGCTTCCCGGCGTTCATCGCCCCGGCATCGCCGTCGTCATGCCCAGCTTCCATGGCCCGATCGTCCTCTGCGACGTCGGCGCCAATCCTGAACCCAAGCCGCCGCACCTGCACCAGTACGCCATCATGGGATCCGTCTACGCCCGCCGCGTCGTTGGCATCGAGAATCCCCGCGTGGCGCTGCTCTCCATCGGCAGCGAAGAGGCCAAGGGCAATCATCTGGTCAAGGAAACCGCGCCGCTGCTCAAGCACGACGAATCGGTCAACTACGTGGGCTATGCCGAGGGGCGCGACCTGTTCGACGGCAAGGCGGATGTCTGCATCTGCGAAGGATTCACCGGCAACGTGGTGCTCAAACTCGCCGAGGGCCTGGCCTCCGGCCTGTTCCGCACCATCGCCAAGGAAATCCTCGACACCGATCCCGACCTGGCCAGCCGGTTCGAGCCGGTCGTCAAGAGCATCTACGCCAAGCACGACTATCACGAATACGGCGGGGCGCCGCTGCTGGGCGCCAACGGCGTGTGCATCATCTGCCACGGTTCGAGCATCGCCCGCACCATCTCATCCGCAGTCCGCAACGCCATGCGGTATACCCGGCTGAATGTCAATGCGGAGATTGTCGAAGCGCTCAGCGGCATGACGCCGGTCGAGGAGGGCGCGGCATGAACCAGCCCGCGTCTGGCGCGCGCGACGCGCTGCGGGCTTCGTCGTCCTTTCCCGTCGGCGTCTGCCTGGCGGGTACGGGAATGGCGTTGCCCCAACAAGTCCTCACCAACGCACAGTTGGAAGGCAAGGTCGAAACCAGCGACGAATGGATTGTCCAGCGCACGGGCATCCGTCAGCGGTACGTCTGCGAAAAGGACGTCACCGTGCGCGATCTGGCGCGACAGGCGGTCCAGATCGCCATGGATCGCGCGCAGGTCAAGCCGACTGATCTCGATCTGCTGCTGTTCTGCACCATGACGCCGGAGATGTGGACGCCCGCCACGGCCGCGCGCCTGGTCGATGAACTGGGCGCCACTCCTGCCGGCGCGGTGGATATCAGCGCCGCATGCAGCGGTTTCGTCTACGGCCTGAACATGGCGGCGGGTCTGATTCGATCGGGGTTTCACCGCACGGTTGCCGTGGTCGGCGCGGAGAAGATGAGCGAAATCCTCGACTGGAACGATCGGCGGACCTGCGTCCTCTTCGGCGACGGAGCCGGCGCGGCTGTGCTCACCGCCTGCGAGGATGCGCGGCGAGGTTGCCTCTACCAGATCATGGGCAGTCAGGGCAGCGGTTGGCGCGAACTCTACATCCCCCGCAATCCGCAGCACATTCCGCCCCACGACGACGGCGTCTTTTCCGGCACGTACAACACGCTGCAGATGAACGGCCGGGAGGTCTTCAAGTTCGCCGTCAGCACGCTGAGGCACACCATCGAACAGGTCCTCGCCGCCTGCAACATCACCATCGACGACGTGGCGATGATCATTCCGCATCAGTCCAACCAGCGCATCCTCGAAGCGGCGCGGGACAAGCTGAAACTGCCCGCCGAGAAGCTGTACATCAACATCGACCGCTTCGCCAACACG
>JADLAP010000353.1 GCA_020848195.1 Phycisphaeraceae bacterium | reverse complement strand
GAATTTAGTTAATCTTTTTACATGGTCTTGGTGATGTTGGGTAATGAAAAAGAAAAAAAAACGCGTCTTCCGGTTTTTTTTATCGAACAAATTTCCTTTTTCCTCTTAGGACGAGTTGGCTCGAAGCGTTTAATATGTATCGTGTCGCTCGTGCAGCACCTCATGTCAAATTTATCTTTCCGAATGCGTAAGTCGAATTGGAACTATAATCATCGATGAATTTCGATTGAAAAGGCCCGTTCAACGTGTCACTCTCAACATGGGAATGCCGATGCCAAGCTGTACGTTTATTTTTCTCCATCGATATGTCAGACTTTAGTTACCTCTGTCTGTCAGGGTTCGACATCTTCGGTTTGGAACAAAATGCCAAAGAAGATCAACCTGGAATCGAAAAATCATCGAAATATTGTAAATGAACTTTTCATCTCGACTGATTTCGTTGATCAACTGATCGATATTTAGTGAATGATCTCGTCGAAGAAGAAATCAAAGCGGGAATTCCAGCTGAACGTGTGGTTCGTTTCTTCTTCTTCTTCTTGTTCGATGTATGATTTTCCTTTTGTTTTTAGATCGTCGGTGGATTTTCAATGTGAGTTCAGATTTGCATCTGAAGAAAAACGATCGGATTTTGTTTCGTTCGATTTGAATAGGGGCGGTGCTGTGGCTCTTCATGCTGGTTCGATTCAATTCGTCACCTCTTCATCGTTCCCTATTCGTTTCTTTTAGCTTTGACATCTCCACACACACTCGGTGGTGTCATTGCCCTTTCAACATGGTTACCTTTATCAACAACGTTTCCTAAAGTTTGTTCGCTTTTCTTTGTTCTTTGAAACGACAAATTTTCATTCGAATTTTTAGGCGTTGGTTTCAGGCGACAAAAAAGTTAATTTACCCATTCTTCAATGTCATGGTAAGATGACCATTTGTCGAAGAAAACTCTTCGATTGTTACGATAATTATGCATCACAGGTGATCAAGATCCAATGGTTCAATTACGTTGGGCACGTTTGACGGAACAAGGGGTTAAAGCCATGGGTTTCAAACAATACACTTTCAAAGAATATCCAAACATGGGTCATTCGTCTTGTGATCAAGTGAGACGAGAAAATGAACAGCAACTTGCTAGAATCGATATTCGTCATATTTCGTTCGATTTAGGAAATGCAAGACGTTACAGCGTTCATTGTTCAACATTTGCCCAAAACAGACGGATAAAATTGGTGTGTTTTGCAATATTGAAACAACACATTTCT
>JADLAP010000161.1 GCA_020848195.1 Phycisphaeraceae bacterium | reverse complement strand
GCCCGTGGCGACCCAGAACAGGATGGAGACAAGGACCGTCGCGCGGCCAAAGCCGACAGCCCAGGAACGCTGTTGGGCCGCGTGGTACGTCAGTCGACCGAAAGTATATCCGTTCATCAGTAACGACACTCCCGCATGCATCCACACACCTCATCGCCCCATTCGCATTGGCTGTGATGCTCTTTCACAACGCGCTCCATGCGAAGTAGTCCGTTCCGTAGATCAAGGTCGCTCCGAAGTGCCCCGCTAAACCTACCAGCACGGCACTGACCAGCAGCGCTATCCGATAGGCCGACGTCAACCGGGGCTTGTTTCCAGTACATAATGCGAGCGCCGCCGCGATGACCGACACGCCGGCCGCACTGACGCCGATCCAGCGATGGAGAAGCAGAACGCGTGTCAATTCGCCGAGGTAGTTGGCGGCGCCGGCCGCCATCCATCCCAGCGGCGCGGCCGCCAATGCCCCTAAAGCCCCAAGGATGATCGCGAAACGCGCCGCCTGCTCGAAGAACGGACGTTTAGTCCAGATCGAGAGCGCCTCGGCGAGTGCGGCGGTCAGAATCAACGCAATCGGGAAGTGAACGACCAGGGGATGGAATTTTCCCAGGAATTTCGCCAACCGCGCCACCCCATTCGCTTTTCCATGGCCGGTCGCATGATCATGTTCAACGGCGGCGGGCTCCGCGGCGTCGTCGCCGTGGTCGCCGTGATCGTGCGGCGCAGCCGATGTGGCGGCGGGCTCCGGTTTCACCGGCGCATGTGCCCCGTCCGGCGCGAATTGCGGCAGGCCGTCCAGGTAGGCGGTCGGGTCCGCCAGGAACTTCTTGCGGCAGCGGTTGCAGCAGAGATGGATGGTCTGGCCCTCGTAGGTGACAAAGATGTCCGGCTCGGCAGCTTCCGTGGGATCAACCGGGCAGATCGCGTTGGGCAGGCCACCGGCGGAATCGTTCGCCATGCTCCGCACAGCCGGTGCGAGCAACAGGCATGCGATGATGATGATGATACGTGTGTTCATGTCTGGCTACAGCGCTCCCCACACCCGAGAGAAGCGCAATTCCGTTCTCGTGGAAGAAGGCTGGGGGTCGCGAATCGGCCCCCGGCCGCATGACGTTGGGCTACGGGCTGCTAGTGCGCGTGGCCCGCGTGTTCGTCATGCTTCTTGTGCTCAGGCTTCCCCGCGCCGGGCTGGGCTTCCTGGCCGGCACTCTCCGTGGTGAGTTTCGTCAGGAACTTCTCGGGGTCCTTCTTGAAATCCTTGACACATCCCTTGCAGCAAAACTTGATCTCCTGGCCTTTGTGGACCATGACGAACGCCTCGCCCATTTCGCCCAGTTTCTCACCGGAGACCAGGCAGGTGTCCAGGGGATACGGCTTGACTGCATCGTCACCAGCGGGAGCCTCTTGTGCCGACTGCGGCGCGTGCTGCGCATGCCCCTCGCCGGCCATTAATTGCACGGTTCGGCCCGCCAGTCCCGCCAGAACCAAGCCCATTACCCACATCTGCTTCCTCATGTCTCTTCCCTTTCTGCGTGTCGGCGTTTTCAGCGTTGTCCTCGGTACCCCAAAGCTGGTGCGCGTCTATCCGCATCGTGTAATCCACGCCCAACCACTGGCAGTCGTTAGCAGTTGCCGTGCCAGGTGGCGACGCTGTTGACACAACCACTTATGGGTAAACATTTTACATTTTATTGTCGCGATGCGATCATCGCGATCACTCACCAGTTTCTGGTTGGGCTACTGAACAGTTCTTCTGAGTCTGACGCGGCAAACCGGTTCATTCACTGACCGCCGCAGACGTCGATGGATCAGACGCTTCCCTAGCCGCAAAGCCCTGGGCGGGTACGTCCAGCGCACGGTTGAACCGGGCGGAGAGATTCTGGAACGCAATGAGTGCCGTCAGTTCGATGATCGCGTCATCCGAGAAGTACTCCCGCAAGCGCGGGACGTAAGCACCGTTTACGTCTCCGCCGCCCGCCGTCATCGCCTCGGCATAGTCCAGCACGGCCCGGTCGCGGGCATCAAACCGGTCGTCGTGGCGCCAGTCCTGATGCGTCGCGTCGACAGGCATCGCGCCATCCTGCCGGGCAAGATCGGCCACATTGAAATCGATGCAAAATGCGCACGCATTGAGCTGCGAAACGTGGACACGCACCAGCGCCCGCAGCCCGGCAGGCACCGGGCTGTTGCGCCGGTTCAGCATGCCGTGCATGGCCGACATGGCCAGAAACAGTCTCGGCGACCGCGCCCACAGCCAGGCCGGTGCCAGCACCTCGCCATACCGGCGACGGTGGGCACCGAACACAAGCCGAACGTACCACGGATACTGCGTTAAAGGTTTCACGGCAATGCGCACGTTTCGCCCCCCCGTTACCTCTGCGCGTCGTCAATGCCGATCAGCGCCGCGCGTACCGCCGCACCATCATCACCGATCATGGTGATCTGCATGGCATCGCCTCCCGACAGTCTGTTTAGGGCCATCATTGGAAACTCATGCGCGCGTCGGGGAGCATTCTATGACCGCGCGCAGTTGCTCGAAATCCAAGGGCTTGGTCATCACGAGTTGCACACCGAGTACGTGCAGGAGTTTGGTCGGCACAAGACGTTCCCGAGGCCCCGTCGCCAGGATGACCCGACACCCGGTGGGGATGCACCCGACAAGACGCTTGAGTACGTCGGCCCCGGTTGTGTCGGGCAGGAGATAGTCCAGTACCAGCGCGTCCATACGCTTGCCGTCTTCCAGATGCCGGCAAGCGGACTCCCCGTCGGCAAAACACGTGACGACATGCCCCGCTTCCCGCAAAGGCAACTCCAGACTCCGCAACAGCATCAGGTCGTCATCGACGATTACGATCTGCATGCCGCGCCTCTCGCGGGGCCACTTCCCGTGCGCCTCATGTGTCGTTCTGTGCGTGTGTGGGCACCGTGGCGCGAGAGTTTGCTTTCGGCCTTTCGTCGCCGGCCCTCGCCAGCATCTCCCGCAACGCCACCTCATCGACGGGTTTGACCAGAACTTCTGCGACGCGCGCCGGACGCCAATGTTCATCCGCCGTGGCCAGGTCCAGGTGTCCCGTGATCATGATTACGCGACAGTCATCGTCCACCATCATGATTCGCATCGTTTGCCCCTCGATCTGTTGCTCACATCCCGCGGCTGCTTGCCAGCGTGCTTTCAAGTTGGTCTATATCGATCGGCTTCGGAAGCATGCCCGACACCGCGCGCGGATCCCACTCGGGATCGGCGAGGAGAGCGTTTTGCTCGCCTGTCATCATGATGACGCGGCATCTTCGCCGTATATCAGCAGGCACGCAGTGCAACAGCCCAACTCCGCTCAGACTCATCATTCGATAGTCCACCAGCAAGGCGTCAACTGCGGGCTTCCCATTCAAGTACAAGCAGGCACGCAGGCTACTTGCAAAGGATCTCACATCATGCCCGCGTGCCTGCAGCACGAGCTCCAGACTCCGGAGAAACGCGTCATCGTCATCGACGATTACGATGCGCATACGTTCATCCCTTTGAACCACATCAGTCGCAAGCCGCACATTCCGTGAGTTTGTCGCCACAGGTCTTGCACGTGTGCTGCCACTTGCCGGTGGTGAAGAAATTCGCCATTCCCGATTTGCAGTCCGGGCATTGCATCACCTTTTCGTTGCGATAGACAACAGCGCGACTCTTTTCGAAACTGCCCTTTTGGAGGCGACGCACCCAAACGGTTTCGCACTTCGCACACATAACCGCCTTATCCGCTTCTGTGGCTACCTCAGGGACCTGCGTAGCGGCCTCCGAGGCGCTCGCCACCGCCGGCGCCGCCGCTTCCTCATGCACGCTGCAATGGTTGAGCGCGCCGCCGCAGGTCTTGCAGGTGTGCTCCAGCTTGCCCGTCTTGAAGAAGGTAACAATGGCCGACTGACAGTCCGGGCATTCCATCTGCTTTTCTTTACGGTACACGACCGGGCCTTTGCTGCCGATCCGGTCGGCCCGCCGCACCCAGACGGTCTCGCACTTGCTGCACATGACCGCCTGATCCTTCTCGCCGTCATCAGGTGTGGCCGCCGTTTCGGCCCGCACAGTTCCCGCCCCCAGTACCGCCATCCCGGTCAACACCGCACCGAATAGGCCGCGCATATTCAACGCACGCATGATTGCTCTCCTTCTTCTCTCTACGGTTGTGCAGCGTGGACACCATGCCCGCGCTGCGACCAAGCTTCGTTTCCGCCTTTGCTGGCTCTCGCCAGCGCCTCCAAAATGTCCGCGCCATCGAGCGGTTTGAACAAGACTTCCGCCACGCGCTGCGGACGCCAGCGGGCGTCCTCAGCGACTGCCTC
>JADLAP010000352.1 GCA_020848195.1 Phycisphaeraceae bacterium | reverse complement strand
ACCAATGGTACGGCTCCAAGATGAATCGTCCGAGCCGTCGGCGCGCCCAGGTGATCGCGGCCGGCCGGGCGGGCGACCCCCAAGCCAGGGACGGGTTGCTCGGATTGCTGGCCCAGGAGGAAATCCCCTATTGGCGGGCCGCGGCGGCTACGCTGCTCACTTCCTGGGCGCACGAATCCGGGGTCGGCGCCGCACTCGCCCATAGCCTCACCGACACCAACGCGCTTGTCCGCGCCGAAAGCGCCCGGTCGCTGGGCCCACTTCTGGACGGCGACGCGCCGGGGTTGGCCGAAACCCTGCGATTACGGTTGGAGGATTCCGTGCGCGACGTGCGCATCGCCGCGGCGTGGGCTTTGCGCGCGACCGTGGATCCGGGGTCGCTCGCGGGCCGGGAGCTGCTCCACTCCATGAACCTCCACGCCGACCAACCGGTCGGCCAGATGCAGAAGGGCGCCTTCGCCCTGGCTCGCAACGACCCTGCGAAGGCGCTGGCGCATTTCCAGAAAGCGGTCCAGTGGGATCCCAATTCCGCTCCGATTCGCCACGAGTTGGCCGTGGTGTTGTCCATGCTGAACCGCCCCGCCGATGCCGTCGCGGAGCTCGAGGCGGCCGTTCGCTTGGAACCCCGCCAGGCCGAATATGCCTACAAACTCGCGCTGGCCTGGAACGAAGTGGGCGACACCGCCAAGACCATCGCCGCGCTCGAACGCGCCGTGCAACTGGATCCGCGCCACGCCCGCGCGCTCTACAACCTGGGGCTGGCCTTGAATTCGGTCGGCCGGACCGACGAAGCCCTCGCCGCCTTGGCCCGGGCCGAGTCCATCGTCCCGACGGATCCGCGTAATCCCTACGCCCGCGCCACGATTCTGGCGCGGCTCAACCGGATCGACGAGGCGAGGCAGGCGGCGCAGCGGGCGCTCGAGGTTCAGCCCGGCTTCGCCCCCGCCCGCGAATTGCTCCAAGCCTTGCCTTGATGCAACCCGAAATCTGAGGGCTGTGTCGACGCAGTTGAGGGAACCACGAAACACACAAAACACACGAAAGCCGAGAGGACGATGCATCGGAAGGCAGGGTCGGGCCGGTCCCTGAGCGGAAGGCGCCTTCTCGCGGGGATACTCCCGCGCCGGCCCCAGCTCAGCGAGGCCGTTCCTTTCGTGTAGTTCGTGTGTTTCGTGGTT
>JADLAP010000160.1 GCA_020848195.1 Phycisphaeraceae bacterium | reverse complement strand
TTGAGCCGATCACCAACGCGCTGCCGCCGGCCTGCACGAAGTCCGTCACCTTCGCGCAGCACGCATCGTCCATCGTCACCAGATTCGGCAGCACCACCACCTTCGCCTGAGCCGGCAGATCGCCCTGGGCCACGGTGAATGGAATGCGATCCTCGATGAGCAATTGCTCGACCTGCATCGCCGTGGCAAACGTGATCGGCGCGGCAAAGGCCATGGATTTGGTTTCGCGCCAGACCGCCACGTCCGCGATGTCTTCGAGATTCTGGTAGTGATCCCAGTGGTTCTTCAGCCAATTTGCCTGGGATTGCTTGAGGTCGAAGAACTGTCGGTAATCCTCGAACGTGCCCGGCGCGTGGCCGAACGCGGTGACGCGGCCATGGTTGAAGGCGGCCGCGTGGGCGATCTCCTGACGCAGCTTCCGGGGCGTGTCGCCGTAGGTGCTGACGTGGGTCCAGCCGTAGCAGCCGGTACGCGTGGACATCTTGTATTCCCGCGCGTGCTGAATGATGCGGCCATCGGCCGTGATGCGCGGGTGATAGCCGCTTTCGTTGATCAGTACATCCACGCAGGAAGCGACCGACGGCAGGTCGGAGCCGATCATCAGAGCCATGTTCTCCTTCGCCTGCACGCCGTGGTTGACGACCAGCGCCACGTCCGGATTCAGTTCCTGTACGAACGTGCCGATCTCCCGTGCGATCCGCGCCGACCACGTGCAGCGGAAGCGGATCCATTCCTGCCAGACGGGATCGATGACCATGCCGCCGGGGGCCAGGGGCAGGGTGATCATGCCCGGCGGCTCGATGGCTTCGAGGCACGTGTGGCCGAACCGCCGCTTGCACGCGCGGGGATCATCGCTCCAGCGGCGCAGAAGAAACTGAGTGAAATCCCGCCGGCAGGCATCGCAGCGGCAGGCGCCCATGGTTTCCATGCCGCCGATTTCAAAGCCGTCGAGATGGAGGGCATCGACGCCGAGTTCGACGATGGCACGCCGCATGGACTGCTTGTACGACTCCAGCGCGGCCGGCTTGTGATAGCAGGTCATCTTCCGCCATTCCTGCTGGCCGTAGCGCGTCACCCGGCCATCCGCCCGGCAACCCAGCATATCGTGCTGGCGAAGCTTTTCGCCCAGACCTTCGGAGAATGCGAAATCGCCGCGGATGTAAACCGCCAGGCGCAGGCTGTGCTTTTTGCAATAGCCCGCCAACTGCTTTTTCAGCGGCAGTTCCTCATCGTCGATGTAATGGTTTTTTTCAAAGGAGGAAGTCAGCATGTTCGCGCCGACCGCCAGGACATCCTTCACGAACGCTTCGCTGTGTTCATGGGCAAAGAGAGCTTCGTCATCGGCATACGCCATGCCGGTGCGCCGACGATGAAACAGCGGCTCCCAGCAGCCGACGGTGATCAGCGATTCATTGGCGACCCATTTCGGATGCCGGCGGACGAACGGCAGGTCTTCCAGAAACCGTTCATCGACGAGGGCGTCGAGGTCAACAGCGCCGCCAGGCGCATGGCCCATCGGCACGGGCTTGCGATCAATCTGTGTCGTGGTTTTCACATGCATGAATCATTCTCCCAGGGTTTGTTCCATCGGTTTGTTCCATCAGCCCAGTCCAATCGCGGGGATTGACGCCGAGCTGACGGCGGGCAGTAAAATGGCGATGATTACGGCGATCATGGAAATGACCGCCATCATGACGATGTGAGTAAAGGCCGTCGCATCAGTCCGGTTGGACGGTGCGGAATGGTCTGTTGGAACCGTGATGGCGTGGTCATGGTGCATCGAACCTCTTCTGTCGGATGATCGCTCGGTCATCCCATACACGAATCACGAACTTATGCCGGGACAGGCCCGGTGGATTGGCGTGCGATCAACTGAGTCGGCACGAGGACCTGCCTGGCCGGCAGGGCGTGTCCGGCGTCGATCTGTTCCACGAGAAGCTCAACGCACTTGCTTGCGAACTCATCGGACGGCTGGCGCACGGTGGTCAGCGGCGGCCAAGTGAGTTGGGCCAGTTGCACGTCGTTGAAGCCGGCCACCGAGACATCCTGCGGAATGCGCAGACCCAGCCGCATGATTTCCTGCATGCCGGCGAAAGCCAGTTCGTCGTTGTTGTACAAAATCGCGGTCGGCCGGGGCGAGGCCTGCAGGACTGTCCGCGTGAACAGGGCCGCCTCTCCGGTGCGTCCCGGCATCTGGTCCATGATCCACTGAGGCTGAATCTCCGCGCCTACTTCCGCCATGGCTTTGCGGAAGCCGCTGATGCGGTGGACGCGGTAGAAATGGACTTCGCTGCCGACCACGTAGGCGATGCGGCGATGGCCGAGGTCCAGCAGATGGCGGGTCAGGTCGTACATGCCCGACTCGCTGTTCATGCGGACGAGGGTGAATTTGCTCAGTTCGCGGAGGTGGCCGGTGAGGACCATGGGCACGCGCCTGGCCGACAAGGCCTCGTAGGCGTCGATGGCGCAGTAGACGTCCGTGCCGATGAGCAGGCCGTCGACCTGGCGGGCCATCAGGTCGTCGATGAGCCGTCGTTCGGTATCCATGTCGCCTGCGGTGCGGGAGACGTAGAGCATCTTGTAGCCGGCGGCGTCGATCGCACTTGCCATCGCGTGCATGCGCTGGCCCGCAGCCATGTCGGGCGAGGTATAGCCGATGACGCCGATGGTGAACGTTTTGCCTCGGACCATGGACCTGGCCACGTGATTGGGCAGATACCCCAGCCGTCGGGCCGCGTCGCGGACGCGCTGGCGCGTCTCGGCGTTGTAACGCGGATCGTCGCTGTGCAGCACGCGCGAAACCGTCGAAACCCCCAGATGGAGTTCCTCGGCGATCTGCTTCAAGGTGACCATATCCGCAGTATATCGTAATAACGTTTTTACTGCAAGCTAAACATGCGCCGCAGCGTGCGTTGTGTACGCATAAGCCTATTATCATAGATGTTTTGAAGTCATTGTATTCCGTCAGCTTGTCACGGCAGGGCTTTTCGACCCACCACCGGCATCTTGTTGGAGAACAGTTCCGGGTAGCGGTCGTTGACGTTGACGTAAGCGATCAGTGGCGTGTTCCAGTTGGTCGAATGCTGACGGGTCTGGTTTTCCAGTTCACGCCAGACGCCCAGCAGCGCTTCGACCGTCTCGGCGGCAGGGGAGGCGTTGCCCCAACTGCCGGGGATGGTTTCCTCCTTGTGGCCGTAGGTCGACCAGTACCGTGCCAATCCCTCGGCGGCACGGGTCATCAGGCTCGTGGCGTCGCGCATCGCGGCGCAGGTCTTCGGTTTGTCGTAGGCGCGGGCGTGCTTTTCTGCTTCGATGACCTGGCAGTAAGCGATCACCGCGCGGAGCCGCCAGCCGAGAAAGTCGATTGCGCCTCGGAAGTTGTACGCCACTTCATCCTGGAAAAACGCCTTGTTGCGCTTCACCCGGCGACCGGCGGCCAGCAGAGACTTCTCGCACTGCTCCACCAGCTTCAGGTAATGCGTCATGTCCTGCCGAACCGTCAGGTAGTCGTGGTCGACAAACTCGCGGTAGGGCCTTCGCTTGAGATGCGCTTCCTCCGGCGCCGCCGCCGCGACGGTCCACACGCCGCCGTTCTTCCGTCGCACATCCATCAGGTCGATCGGGTGCTGCGAACAATTGATGAAGAGGTGCACCAGGTACGGGAAAAACGTCTGAATGCCGCGGTAGCTGTCCACGTCATGGTTGACCGGCGTCTTCTTCCAGAGCAGTTCCTGTTCGAGCACGCGGGAGATTGCCTTCATCGCCGTCAGCACGCCGACGCCGACGCCCTTGCCGAACAGATGGTCCATTTCCGCGCGGACGAAGGTTTCCCAGTCGGTATCGTGCTTCCATTGGCCATGGAAGCTGTACAGCGACTTGAGCCATTCGAGCTTGCGGGTGGTGTAGAGGTTGACGTCGTGGCCGAAGGTGACGGGATCGCCGCTGAGGCGGTCGAAGTCGTGCTGCCGCGATTTGAAGAAATAGGGGCTGATGATGGGCAGGTCCGACGACATCATGAGGATGTTTTCGCCCTGTTTGAAAATGGAGAGCCGCAGCTTGTGTTTGTGGTTCCGCTGGTTGACCATGTCCCAGTAGTGCTGCTGTTCCTCGAAGGTGTGATCGCCCGCGGGGCGCAGCTCGAAGAAGGAGTTTTTTGCCGGGGCGTGGTCGATGAGTTTCTTGTCCCACTGGGGCTGGACGCCGAAGCGGTGGTCGTGGTCCCAGGGGATGCCGCTGGAGGCGCTGCCGAAGTCGAGTCGGCCGACGGGAACGTTCCAGCCGCGGTCCTGGAGCATTTCGCCGACCTTTTTCATGGCGGCGACCCACTTTTTCCAATTGGGGATGTGGCCGCAGTACCGGCAGCGCACAGCGGGGCGGTCTTTCATGCAGTACGACGGATACGCGCAGTTGCCTTCCTCGTTGCAGAGGACAAAGGCGACCATCTGCCGCACGCGGTTCTCCGGCTTCTCGTACCAGGCGATCTCGCGTTCGAGGATGTCCCAGAAGAGTTTCTTCGTGAAACAGGGGTGATGGAAACTTTCGCCGTCGCGGGTCTGGCAGAGGCTTTTGCTCAGGTCGCCGTAGAGGGTTTCGTAGTGTTTGAGCGGCAGCCAGACGGAGCCGGCCCCGCAGTAGCCCATGATCTTGACGCCGCGCATGGCTTCATACCGGGTGTAGTCAGCCGAAACTTCCGCGGGCCAGTGGCCGAACATTTCCGGCAACCAGGTGATGACGTTCTGCTTGTTTTTGACCAGCCAGTCGACGCAGCGGGTCATGAGGGTGACGTCGCCGTGGAGGCCGTTTTCGTACCAGAGCCAGGGGTCGTTGTTGTCGCGGTCGAAGCGGGTGTGGATGTGTTTGCGGGCGGCTTGTTTGGAGCTGTCGAGGCCTGCGTCGTCGGGTCCGGTGGAATGGGGATAGCCCCACGCTTCGAGCCGGCGCAGCGGGAAATTGCATGTTTCCTCGAAATTCAGCCACGGCACGGAAAGCTGTTTGCGCTTCGGGCAGTATTCCACGTACGGGTTGAGATAGCGCACGCCGAGGGCTTCCTCCAGCCAGTCGTACGCGGCATACTGCACGCCGAGGCAGTCGTCGCCTTCGAGCAGGATGGCGATCTGGTCGGCGGCAAACGGCGATGGCACGGTGTGGATGGAAAAGCCCGCGCCGGGGTCTTTCAGTTCGACGCCGGTGATGATGCGGTATCGATCCTCATAGGTCGCGCGGGCTTTGAGCTTCGCCGTCTGCCGAACCTGACGGATCAGTTCGTTGTCCTCCGCGTTGCCCATCAGGATGAGGCTGGCGTGCTGGAGATCATCCGCCGAGACGCGATTGTCCCGCAGCATCGCCACCTGCGTCGCGGGGCAGGCGAGCTGGATGTACTTGCGCACATCGGCCGCTGCCAGACGGATGGCTTCTTCCGACTTCCGGCCCGTCACGATGCACACGCGGCGCAGCGTGCTTTGCCGTTTGCCCGGCACAGTCCATCCATCGCCGTCCGTCAGCAGGTGCAGTTTTTTCGTCCACATGATCGGTCACTTCCCGTGCGCGTAAGGTCGATGCCGGCAACATGTCGCGGTCACTCCGAGGCCTGTGCCGCGAGAGCCGTCATCCCGTCCGCAAGCGTGCAGGGGATTAATCGTAAACCATTCGTACTTTGTCGCGTTAGGCGCGCATCCGCGCAATTGTTATATGGTTTTGTAAACCCCGTCCTCGCTCGCTTGGCTGATGCGACCCGTTCCCGTGACGGTTCCCAGCGGTTTTTTTCAGGGCAATCCCTGGCGATACCGGCGCGGCGACAGGCCCGTCACCTGCTTGAAACATCGGGAAAAATAAAACGGGTCGCAGAAGCCCAGACGCCCGGCGATCTGCTTGTCCGTCAGGTCGTCCCGGTGCATCAGGTCGCAGGCCAGCTCGATCATCCGCCGCGTGCGGAACTGTCCGGGTGAGACGCCGAACTGCTCGTGCATCCGCCGTCGAAGCGTGGACAGCGAGACGCGCAGCTTGCGAGACACCGCCTGCCAGTCCACCGGGCCGGGGATCGTGGCGCTGATGACCCGGCTCGCCTGTCGCGCCCAGTCCGCGTCGCCCGACGGTGATTCCGCGACCGTCGGCCTGGTCAGCATGTCCGACAGCAACTGCTGCATCCGGCAGACTTCACCCAACGCCTGCCGCGACATCGATGGCTCCGACGACAGCACCCCGCGCATCCGCCGCTCCCACGCATCCACCGGCTCCACGCGATGAATCGGCTGCGACGGCGCGATCAGACCCCGCGCGTACCACTGGTCGAACACCGGGCCTTCAAACACGAGATACATCTCGCGCCACGTCGCCCCGGGATTCGGCCCGTACCGATGCCCCACGTCGGGAAACAGCAGCAGCAGATCGCCCGCCGACACGGCACGGTCCAGCCCGCGGTCGTCCTGAAATCGCCCCGCGCCCTTGAGCAGCAGCACGCACGCGAATCGGCCGAACACGCGAAGTCCGGCCTCAAAACCCTGCCACGGCATGTGCTTGTCGAGCATTCCCGCCAGCGTCACCGCGCCCAGCGGGCAACGGCCCGTGTCGTGGCTTCGCAGGGGCCGCCGATGCGCGGGAATTCCCATGCGGTGATTGTATCACACATGTAATTGAGCAAAGAATCCATTTCCATCCAGATATTTTGAGGGATATTGAAGGTGTCCACACACGCTTGTGCGCGTTTCACACAAGCCTATGACCCGTGGCCGCGGCGTACCCGCCATCCGCCGCGCGAATCGCTGATGAAAAAGGAATCGCCCGTGACGGCTCTATCCCCTGTCGCCGCTGATGGCGTCCATGCGTTGGTCCCGCCCCAGGCCATGACGGCAAGCGCTCGCAAGCGCCGCGCCATTTACACCATTACCCCCGACGCGCCGCTGCTGCATGTGGAGTTCGGTTACATCGACGACCTGCTCGATCGGTGGCGCACGGAAGGGATGACCGGCATGGAGCCGTTCGGTCTGGAAGACCCCGGCTATCACGGCCTGAACCAACTGGGCTGGTGCGAGGCGGCGTTCAGCCCGTGTTTCGAGACCGTGCTGCTGGAAGACCGCGGCGAATGCGAGCTGGTGCAGGACTACGCCGGCCGGGCCGTGCTGTTCTTCAAGGGTCGCCGGTCGGGCTTCATGCCTGAATACATCGATCATCCCGTGAAGGACATGCGGACGTGGGAGGAGAAGGTCAAATGGCGGATGAATCCCCAGACCCCCGATCGCTACGCCGACCTGCCCAAGCGCATGGCCGCCGCCCGTCAGGCCGCCGCACGCGGGGAAATGATCACCGCCAACCTGATCGGCGGCTACATGTACCTGCGCAGTCTCATGGGGCCGGAGGGAGTCCTCTATGCCTTCGTCGATCAGCCTGAACTGATCCACGACTGCATGCGGACCTGGCTGACCCTCGCCGACGCGGTGACCGCCCGGCATCAGCAGCACGTCACGCTGGATGAGGTCTACATGGCCGAGGACATCTGCTACAACGCCGGACCGCTGATTTCACCGGACATGATGCGGGAATTCCTTCTGCCCTACTACCAGCAGCTCATCGCCAACGTCCGGTCCCGGCAGATCGACCGCCACCGCCATCTGTTCATCCAGATCGACACCGACGGCAATGTCAATGACATCATCGACGTCTACCGCGAACTGGGCATGGAGGCGATGTCGCCCTTCGAGGTCGCCTCCGGCTGCGACGTGGTGAAGATCGGCCATCGCTACCCCAACCTCTGCCTCCGCGGCGGCATCGACAAGCGCGTGCTGGCCAAAGGCAAGGACGCCATCGACCGCATGATCGACTACATCCTTCCCGCCATGCGACGGCGCGGCGGATATATTCCGTGCTGCGACCACTTCGTCCCCCTGGAAGTCAGCTACGAAAACTATCTGCACTACCGCAAACGCTGCCTGGAACTGGGCGACTGAGCCGGGGTGCCGCCGGGATGCGGAACCCGCCCTGAAGGCCTGATGCCGGCTGGCGTCACATCGGGTATTCTGGCTTGATGGCGGGCAGTTCGGCATCAACCGATGTTGCGGCCGGGCCACCCACGGGGCAAACAGCATGGCGGCGACGCACTTTCACTTCTGGCACGGTCCGATCCTGTCGTTCTTCTCCGCGCCGTTTTACGACGACGTGGCCCGGCGATGGCGCGGCATCGGGTTCTGGTATCTCACGCTGCTGGTGGGCCTGGCGTGGCTGGAACCGACACTCGCCGGACGCCGGGCTTTGCGCGAATTTCTCGACGGGCCTGGACGACAAGTCATCGATCAGGTTCCGACGATGACCATCACCAACGGAGCCGTCCACTGCGACGCGCCCCAGCCGTACTACATCACCATGCCCAAAGAGGAACAACCCTTTCTCGCCATCGACACCACCGGCGAAATCACAAGCCTTGATGGCCGTGACGATCTGAAAATCCTCGTCACGAAATCCGCCGTGATCGTCCGGCAGTCGCCGCGGGAAATCCGCACCTACGACCTCCAACAGGTCAAGGAGCCGTTCACCATCGACCCGGTGAAGCTGCGATCATGGTCGACCTGGATTCCCTCGCTGATTTTTCCCATCGGCTTCATGCTTCTCTGGACGTTCACGCTGATCTACCGTCTGCTGCTGGCCCTGCTGCTGGGCGCCCTCGGCCTGTTCATGGCGTCCAGCATGAGCAAGGCCCTGACCTATGCCGCGTCGATACGCCTGGCGGTCTATGCCATGACGCCGGCGATCGTGCTGGGCGTGCTGATCGATGCCCTGGGCATCGGCCGCATGATCGGCTGCATGTGGTGGCCCCTGTCGCTGGTGATCTCCGCGGGCTATCTGTACTTCGCGGTCAAACACCTCAGCGACGTCGCTCCGGACGCTCTCGCCGACGACACGATGGCGCGCGAGCCGTGGGACATGCCCCTGCCTCCGCCGCAGGGATAAGCGAAATCGGACCGGTGAAATGGATGTTCCTTCGGCGTTTGCCCTGATGCGTACGTCGGGTTTCTCGTTGTTCCGCCGCGGACGGATCGCCCGCTCGGCCGGTCATTTTGGCTGGACGCGGGAAAGCATGACGCCCTGGCGGCGGACCAGGCCCCGGATTTCCAGCAGCGTCAGATCGGCGCGGAGCGTGGCGATGGGCAGCCCGGCGACGGTCGCCAGGTCATCCAGCGTCGCCGGGGATTGCAGGTGATCGAAAATTGTCCGCTGTGAGGGCGTGAGGGTCATCGCCGGTGCGGTCGGCGGCGCATCGGCATCGCCGGAGGACTGGCTCGCCGCCAGGGTCTGTCCCGCTTCACCCAGCGATTGCATCACTTCAGCCGGGGAGGTCACCAGCGAAGCCCAGCCTTCGCGCAGGATGCGATGACAACCGGCCGAGGTCGGCGAATCGACCCGGCCCGGCAGCGCCATCACTTCCCGCGCGTGATCTTCCGCCGCCAGGCGCGCGGTGATCAGCGCGCCGGAACGCAAAGCCGCTTCCACCACCAGCACGCCCAGCGACAGGCCGGAGATGATGCGGTTGCGGCTGGGAAAGTTCTCCGGCCTCGGCGCGGTGCGCATGGGCAGTTCGCTGATCACCGCGCCCTGCCGCGCAATGGCGTCGAACAGTTCATGATTGTCCGGAGGATAAGGCTGCGCCAGACCGCTGCCGATGACGGCGAGGGTGCGACCCCCGACGCGAAGCGCGGCACGATGCGCCGCCGTGTCCACGCCGTACGCCCCACCGCTGACGATGCACAAACCCGCCATCGCGCAACCCGCGGCGAACCGGTCCGCCTGCTCTCGACCGTAGTGCGAACACTTGCGCGATCCGACCATCGCCAGCGCCAGGGCATCCTGCTCCGTCACCGCGCCCTTCACGTACAGCAGCGGCGGTGGGTCGGCGATCAGCTTCAGCAGACGGGGATAGGACGGATCATCCCACGCCACCAGCGTCACGCCCAGTTCCGCCGCAAGCCGGCGCTCCTCCGCCACGACGTCGGCGGCGGCCACCTCGCGCATCGACCGGATCATGCCCTGCGCCTGCAACGGAGACATGCCCAATGCGGACGCCAGTGCATCCGCACCGGCCTGCGCCATGGCGCGGGCCGATCCCAGCGCGATCAGACCCCGGCCGATCCGCACCGGTCCCAGCCCCGGTGTCAGCGTCAACAGCAGCAGATCATCCAGCGATTCCATGGTCACGTCACGCAGTGTATCAGGCGGCGAACGGGTTCTGCCCGCGGATGAGATTGCAACTTCCGGTGCAGGTCGATGTATACTTGCCTCGGCGTGCTGCCGTGCGGCCGGCGCTGCCCCCCGTACACCTGTCCGCAAAAGAGAATCTCATGCGAACCTCACTCCTGTCCAGACTGACGGCGATCCTTGTGGTGATGCTGCTGGCGGCGGCGATCCCGGTGAAAGCCAGTGACGCTCCGGCCAAACCGGAGGTGGCCAAGCCCGAGGTCGCCAAGCTCGATGTAGCCAAGCCCGCCATGCTCAAGGGCTACTACGCGATGATGGCCAGCCAACTGAAACTTTCCGCGGAGCAACAGACCAAACTCGCCGCGATCGCGGAGGAATCCAGCCAGGCCGGGAAGAAGTGGGAAGAACAAAACGGCGAAAAGCTCAAGCAATTGAAGGTCGCCGCCAAGGGCTCGGACGCCGCCGCCGCGGAAAAGGCCAAAACGGAACTCAAAACCCTCGACGAGGAACGCGAGAAGCTCAAGGATCAGACGGAAGCGAAGATCAACGATCTGCTGACGCCTGACCAGCGCATCGGCTGGGCAAGCTCGAAGCTGTATCTGGGCGCTTCCATGAGCTTCAGCAAGGCCGCGCTGACCGACGCGCAGAAGGACCAGATCCGCAAGCTGTGCGACGAAGCCGCCAAGACCCAGGCTTCTGCGACGGACAAGAAGTCGGATTCGGCCCTGAAGGCGGAACTCCGCAAGGAAATCACGGACAAAGTGCTGACCGACGCCCAGAAGGCGGACCTCAGCGGCGGCAAGGCCCAGAAGGCCGACAAAGCAGACAAAGGTGAAAAGGCCAAGGAACACAAGCACGAACATTGACCGAAGACCAGGGATGGCGGCACAGCGCGGCGGAGTGATCTGAGCTGGTCGCCTGCATGTAATCCATCAACGACGAGGCCCAGGGGTGTCCCTGGGCCTCGTGCGTTTGGGGATGTCGTCAATTTTGCAGATTGGCATGTGAGCCAGGTCTCACGGCTGGGTCGTCGCCGGCTGGGGCTGGATGATGACGGTCACGGGGTTGACGAGGTATTTCCGCGCCGCGGCCAGCAGGTCGTCGGCGGTGAGTTTGCCCACGGCTGCGAGAAAGCGTTCGCTGTCCTCCAGGCCCACGCCGTAGAGTTCGTTGAGGGCCGCGTCAGAGGCTCGCTGGTCGTTGGTCTGCCGCGAAAGGAACTCGGAGGCCAGCACGGAGGCTTTGGCCCGCTGGAGGTCGTCCTTATCCACCGGCTGGGCCTTGGCACGGTCGATCACGGACATGGCCCGTTTCATCGCTTCGTCCACCGTGCTCGGCTGCGTGTTGAAGCCGACGGCGAGATAGCCCGGTGCCAGGCCCGTGATCTGATACGTCCAGACGGCGTACGCCAGGCCCGGCCCATCGCCGCGAAGCTGATCCTCCAGCCAGCCGGAGGGGAAATCGCTGAGCACGGAGGACAGCACGGCGAGGGTGGGATAGTCCGGGCTGTTGCGAGCGACGCCGGGACCAAGGCCGATCTGCACGGCCGCCAGCGGTTTGTCGGTGACGAAACGATGCTCGCCGGTCTGAGCGGGATGCGGCTGTCGCCAGGCGAACGGCTGCTGCGCCTTGGCGGGCATGTCGGCGAACAGCTTGCGCACCATGTCCAATGTTTTTGTGGGATCGACATCCCCGAAGATGGCCAGCACCGCTTCGCCGGCAGCTAGACGCGAATGATAGAACGACGCGAGGTCCGACACCTTGGCGTTGCGCACCACATCCGCCCTGCCCAGCGGCGTCCGCGACCACGGATGGTTCTCGCCGAAGTACGTCTTGCGGAAATCGGCGTTCAGTTCGCCGTTCCAGTTGTCCATTTCCCGCGAGATGCCGGCCAGCAGGCGAGGCTGGAGCTTGTGCCATTCCTCGTCGGGAAAATGTGGATGCAGCGTCACATCCGCGAACAGGTCCAGCACTGTCGGTAGATCGTCGCGCAGGCACATGGCGGTGGTGTAGACCGTGTTGTTGCCGCAGCGGCTGGCGAGGTTGGCGCCGAGGTCTTCGATGACGCGGTCGATGTCGGCGGCGCTGCGGGTGGCGGTTCCCTTGGTGGTCATGGCGGCGGCGGCGTTTGCCAGACCCTCCTGGCCGGTGGCGTCGCTGAGCAGGCCGCCGAGCCGGTACATCTGGATGGCGGCGGCGGGCACGAGCGTGGACCGCTGGATCAGCACGCGCAGGCCGTTGTCCAGCACGGTGCGCTGGATGGGGGAGATTTCAATGGTCGGGGCCGCCTGGCTGTGGGCGATGATTTCCTTTTCCATCTGCTTCGACAGCGAGGCATTGTCGAGATTCACCGGCTCACGCGGAAGACCCGTCGCCGGCGACTGCGGTGGACGGCGAAGCTCCGGCGGGGCCTGGCCCGTGGTGTCCGGCATCAGCTTGATGGTGATCAGGCGATCGGGTTCGAGGAACTTTTTCGCCACATCCAGAATCTGCTGTGCGGTGACCTGCTGAACCGCTTGGCCGTAGTGGTAGAGGTAGTCCGGGTCGCCGGTGCCGATGATGTCCTGGGCAAGGCGTGACGCCAGGGCCTGGGCGGACTGACCGGCATACAGCACCGCCGCAAGGGTCTGCCGTTTGGCGCGGGCCAGTTCCTCGTCGCGCACGCCGTCTTTCACGATGGCCTGCACCTGTTCGAGGATGGCCTGTTTGACCTTCTCCACGCGCTGCTGCGGCGAAGTTGTTGCCCCATGTTCCGGGGGCGCGACTTCCGCATCGACGCCGAAGTAGCCTTCGCCCCAGGGGAAGCTGAGGTTGTAGGCGTCGATGGAGGTGGCCAGTCCCTGCTGATCGCGGACGGTTCGGGCGAGCCGGCTGGATTCGCCTTCGCCGAGGATGGCGCTGAGCAGATCGAGCGCGTAGTCGCCTTCGCCGCCCATGCGTGTGCCGGGCCACGCCAGGCGGAGCTTGGGATTGGCCACCGTCGCCAGGCCGCCGGCTTCGCGCGGCTGATCGATCGGTTTTTCCACGGGGAAGCTGAGCGTGGGCAGCGGTTTGGCCGGCGCGTCTTTCCATTTCGCCGTCAGTTCCGCGATGATTTTGTGCTTGTCGATGTCGCCCACGACGACGAAGACCATGTTGTTCGGTACGTACATGCGATGGTAGAAGTCGTTGATCTCATCGCGGGTGATGGAGAGGAATTCGTCGAGATAGCCGATGGTGGGGAAGCGGGCGGGGTGGTTTTCGTAGCGAGCCTGTTGGGTCAGTTTCCAGAAGATGCGTTGCGGGCTGCCCATGCCGTGTTCGAATTCGCGCTGGATGACCTGTCGTTCGCGGTCGTATTCCGCCAGGGAAATCAGGCTGTTTTGCATCCAGTCGCAGAGCAGGTCGATGGCAACGCCGGCATGTTCGCGCGTGGTGGTGATGTAGTAGTGGACGTTGTCGAGGCTGGTGGCGGCATTGGTCTGCGCGCCGATCTGGCCGAGAATCCGGCGCGTCTGCTCTTCGGTGCGATGGGACGTAGAGCCGCCGGAGAGCAGGTGTTCGAGGAAATGGCTCAACCCCGCGCCGACGTGTTCCTGTTCGTAGATGGAGCCGGTCTTGATCCACACCTGCGCGGAGACTACCGGCGCGGTGTGCAGTTCCTGGGCGACGAGGATGATGCGATTGGGAAGCTGAACGATCAGACGGTCGGGGCGCTGTTGCAAGACGGTGGACTCCTCGGAAACCGCCGCGCGGGCCGGCGTCAGGATAACGGCGTGAAGGAGCGATAACGCTGCAATCCATTGCAGCGTCCGAGAACCGACTGGGGCCAAACCACATGATCTGTGCATGGCGATCAACCTTTCGTTCGATACAACCGATACAGACATAACCTTGGATAGCTTAGCCCGAATCCCCCGCAGGAGTGCGCGGATGACCCGGATCCCCTTTGATGAACGCCTGGCACGCGAAGTGGAATACTTCGAGAAGCATTACGCCGATGAAGCGGCCCGCGGCATCGCGCCGCTTTCCGACTTCGATCGCCGGCGCTATGCCAACCCCAAAGCCACCACGTCGTATCCCCGTGAGTTCTACTACCACCTGCTCGCACCGCTTGCGGGCAAACAGGTGATGGAGATCGCATCGGGCAACGGCATCGACGCCAGCCTCTGCGCGACTCATGGAGCGGAGGTCTTCGCGTACGACATCAGCAGCGAGTCGATCGGCATGGTCCGCCGCCGAGCGCAGGTCAACGGCATCGCCGACCGCGTGCATACGCAGGTCACCGGCCTGTTCGACCAGGCTTTCGCCGGCCAGACGTTCGACCACATCATCGGCTACGCCGCGCTGCATCACATTCCCCTCGAAGGTCTGGCCGAGCGCATCTACCATCGCCTCAAGCCCGGCGGCAGCGCCGTCTTCGCCGAGCCGGTGATCAACAGTCATACCCTCCACGCCCTGCGACGTTGCATCCCGTACTATTTCTGGCAGCCAACCGAAGATGAAAAGCCGCTGGACGACGCTCAGATCGCCCTGCTGGCCAAGCCGTTCCCGCGCATGGTTCGCCGGGAGTTTCAGATGGTCAGCCGGCTCTGGCCCGCGTTTCCCGGCTGCTGGCCGCTGGTCGCTACGGTGCATCACCTGGACAAGGCGCTGCTGAAGCTGCCCTTCCTGCGCCGCTTCGCCACCGTCGTGGTCTTCGCCCTGCACCGCGACGCGTGAATTGCATAATGAGAGCAATCCACCAAAGCCCGCGGATGCGACGTACTCGTCGCTTCCGCGGGGTGCTACGCCACGCCAACCGCCTCGCCCGCTTCAACGAACAGCAGCGTCGCCGTCACCGCATCCTCGCGCAATCCCAGCATCCGCGCCAGCGCGGCGCAATACGCCTGCATCTGCGGCCGGTATCGCCGCGTTGCTTCTTCCAGTTGCCCGCCGTCCACGCGGTCGGTCTTGTAGTCGATCAATTCCGCACGCACCGCCCGGCCATCCTGTCGATGTACCATGACACGGTCGAATCGGCCGCGCAGCACGCGACCCCCCACCGCCACGGCAAACGCCCGTTCGCGCCACAGTTCCACCTCGTCCGCAGGCTTCGTCAGCACGCGGCGAACGCAGTTCTTGTCCAGCATCCGCGCGAACGTGTCGAGCATCTCCTGTTGCCATGCCGGGTTCGCCTCCGGCGACAGCTCCGCCACCACGCGCTTTCGCTGAGTCTCCTCCGGCAACGGCCTGTCGATCCATTCCACCAGCTCGAACAGATTGTGGATGGCCGATCCGCGCAGCCGGCCCGCCGGGGTCTGCAGAGCCAGCAGGTCCGCCACCTGCACCCGGCTTCCCGCCTCCAGCGATGAAGGCGACACCACGCGCGGCGTCCGTGATGCGTCACCTCGGCTGATCCGCACCTTCGGACGGCGGGACGACAGCGGCATCGGCGCGGAGATCGGCTGTTGCTCGAACACGGGCCACCTCGCGTCACCATGCCGATACAACACCTCATCGCCCGCTTCGGATTCGTCTTCGCCCAGCGTGGACAGCGCCCGGCGCAGCAGCGTATCAAACGCCTTGCTCGTCCAGCCCTTCGCGCCGATCGCGCCTTTCGCCGTGCGTGTCAGCGGAGGGATCAGCATCACCAAAGCCCGTTTGGCCCGCGTCATCGCCACATACAGGCTGCACAGGTCATCCATCACCCGGCGGGCCTGCTCCTGCTGATGCGCTTCGACCAGTCGCCGGTCCAGCTCGCGGATGCCCTCGCGCACGGCGCGGTACACCGCGTCGATCGGCTCCGTCGGACTCGGCCGGGTCACGTACACCGCGTCGTGCGCCACCTTGCCGATCTCACGACGCAGCTCCGGCAGCACCACCACGTCGAACTCCAACCCCTTGGCCTTGTGAATTGTCATGACTCGCACGCCGGCGCCAGTGGGTTGTTCCACGCTGGTGGCGGCGACGTGATCGACGAAATCGCACGGCCGGCTGGTCGCCTGCGGCTGATACGTTTCCGCCATGCTCAGCAGTTGCTCCAGCCTCATCCCGCCCCGCGTGTCGCTCAGCGACGCCAGCGCCGTCGCCCAGCGAGTCAGCGTCCGGCCATAGCCTTCCGTCGCCAGCATCGCGCGAATCCGCGCCGCCGCGTCCTGTGCCTCGGTTCCTTGCCAGCCCGTCATTCTCAGTTCATCGCGCAGCGGGGAATGGAACGCGGCGAATGCCGCGGCACTGTCGCCGGGATGGTCCGCCATGCGCAACGCCGCCAGAATCCGCAGCACCGCCGGGTCATCCGTCAGCGGACTGCCGCCTTCACCGCTAGCGGGAATGTCCATTGCACGCAACGCATCGATCAGTACCTGCGCCTTGCGGTTGGTCCCCACCAGCACGCCGAGGGAATAGCCGGGATACGTCCGCGCCAGCTCCGCGATGCGGTCCGCGACGGCCTGATCGTGTTTGCCCGCGATTTCGGCCTCGTTGTCGTCGTCCGCATCATCTTCCGTCTCCGCCGCGGTCGTGGACAGTTCCACGTAGCCGGTCAACTTCGCATGTTTCGCTTCGTGCGGGTTGAACCGATCCTGCCAGATTTCCGCGGAATCCTGAAAATCCCTGACGGCCGGGTTGCCGGCCAGATCGGCGAAGACCGCGTTGACCGCATCGAGAATCACCGGCGAAGAACGGTAGCTCAGGTTGAGCGTGGAGACCGCGTCATCCATCAGCGGCAAGTTGTTTTCGATGTGATCGAAAATCTCCGCACAGCCTCCACGCCAGCCGTAGATCGCCTGCTTCACGTCGCCGACGCAAAAAAAGCTGTGTTCGCCGTCGCTGTAGGACACCACTTCCTCCGCCAGCCGGTCAAGCACCCGCCACTGTTCCAGACTCGTGTCCTGAAATTCGTCGAGCATCAGATGGGCGAACTGCCGGTCGAGGCGGAAGTAGAGATCGGACAGTTCCACCTCGTCGTCCTGGCTGAGGAACAGCGCCAGCCGGCGTGGAAGATCGGAGAACAGATACGCCTGCTGCGATTCGCGCAGCTCCGCGAAATGCCCGTCGAAACGGTGCAGCAACTCCCACGTCGCCAGCGTGCGCTGCGCCTGGTCGCGCAGCAGGACCGCCCGCGCGTGATGCAGCAGCGGCTGATACGCGTCGCTGATCGCCTCCGGCACGGGTTTGCCGTAGAACGTTTCCGACGTAGCCAGTTTCGATCCAATGATGGTTTCCCACTTGCCGTTGCAGGCTGCGTCAATGTCTGCTTTCCATCGAGTGGCGAACCGCTTGTCCGCGGGCAACCGGTTGTGCATGTTTTCCAGCGTTGCGATCGCCGTCGCCAGCTTTTCGTCGTCCAGAGGAGCCGGCAGGTTGTCCATCTCCCACCGCTGGCGCTCCGGGGCCTGCTGGTACACGCCCAGAAGGCTGGTGACGATGTCGTCGATCGTGCGGGTGACGGATCGCTGCGCGGTGTCGTGATGAAGCCTGCGAAGCAGATCGAGCAGGACATGCGGCTCATCGTCGCCGAGCAGGCGTTCAATGGCCCGGCGGCGCAGACGCGCGATCGCCGCGTCCGTTTCCTCCATGACCCTCATGCCCAGGGGCAGCCCCAGCTCGAAGCGATAGCCCATGGCGAGCCGGCTGAAGAAGCTGTCGAGCGTGAGGATGTTGACGCGGTGCAGTTGCCGGCAGAATTCCGCGAGTTGCCGGGTCTTGTCCGGCGTGGCGGCCCCGGCGGCCAGTCGCGCGAGGATGCGCTGCACGATCTCGCCCGCCGCCTTGCGCGTGAATGTCGTGGCGAGAATCCCACCGGGCGGCTGATGCTGATCCAGCAACGACAGGTAATGCGAGGTCAGCGCGTAGGTTTTTCCTGTCCCGGCCGAGGCGCGGACGACCTGGTGCGGCGACGTCGGCATCATGACGCACCTCCATCAGCCGCCGTGGCGGCGATGATCTCGACGCGCTGCCGGGCCGTGTCCAGACACACCACCCCCAGGCCGTCGTCATACTCCAGCGGTTCGCGCGGCGGCCAGAATGTGCCGGCCCGGATCTTCCGGATCACCTTCTCCGCCTTGCTCATCGCCTGCGACAGTTCGTCCGCATCCCAGTCCGCCTTCACCAGGCCGACTTCGCCGATTTTTCGTGGAATCGCCACATACCCCAGCGTCACCGGCCCGTCGGAGATGATGCCTTCCGCCAGCTTTCGGTACAGCGGCAGTTGCAGATCGATCCACTCTTTCCCGTGGTCGCCCGCTTTGCGATGCGTCTTCTCCGGCACAGCCTTCGTGTCCGCCGTCTTGTAGTCCAGAATCCGGTAGCCGTGTTCGTCGTGCCGGTCGATGCGGTCGATGCGGCCATGGATGTCGAACGGCTGACCATCCACCATCAGTCTCGCGCGCAGCTCCGTCTCCGCGCGTTCCGTGACGATGCGCCAGCCTTCCCGGCTCTGCCTCGCCTGCCAGTGAGCCAGCGAGTGCAGTCGCCATCGCAACTGTTCGCGCTGGATGATGATCGCCGCCCGCGGCGTTTTGCCGTACTTTTCGCGCACCAGCTTGTCCAGGCGATCATCCAGAAACGCGGCGATCCGCTCGGGGTCTTCGCCGCGGACCAGTTCGCCGCCGGCGAAATCCTGCATCACCTGATGGGCGCAGTTGCCGAAGTCCGCCCCGCTCAGTTCCGTCGCCCGGTCGTTCAGCATCCGCAGCTTCAGCACATGCTTGAGGTAGAACCGATACGGGCAGGCCAGGTAATCGCGGAACGCGGTGACGGATAGGTCGTCGATCGGTTTGTCCGGCGGCTTCGGCAAGGGCAGCTTCAGTCGCACGTGATCGCCGGCATGAAGCAGTTGAAGCGAAGCTGCGGGCACAGGTGTTGTGTCGGTGAAACGCATGACCACCTGCGCCACCTCCGCGTCGTCGCCCGCCAGCAGCAGCCGGCTGGGCGTCAGCGGATCGCCATCGCGGCTGCGACGTCCGGCGATCAGTCGCACATGACGCCGGCTGTGCAGCATCGTCGTCAGCATGGCCAGGTCGCGCGCGTACCGCCTGCCGTCGTGCGCCAGACCCAGTTGTTGCCGTTTGCCGTCCGGCAGCAGCGGGTCCGCCTTCGTCGCCTGCGGCAGCACGCCTTCGTTAAGGCCTGTGACGATCAGGATCGGCGATTCATCGAGGTACGTTTCCAGCCAGCCGAGGACTTCGACCGCCGGATCATCGGATTCACCGGGCAACTCCTGGCCGGACAGCGAAGCGAGGACGAGCCGGATCGCCTGGGCCAGCGTCACCCGCGGCGACAGGTCGCCTGCCTTCTGAAGCTGATGAAGGCATTGCAGCGTTTCGCCGAAAAGTTCCAGCGCGTGGATCAGCGTTTCGTCCGGCTCGACATGCCGTCGCAGTTCGTGCGAGCCGTAGAGCCTGGCCAGCATGTCCGCCATCGGCTGTGCCCAGTCGTGTAGCGGTTTGAGGCCCGCGGCCTGGGGTGGCAGCAACGCCGTCGCCGCGGCGCGGATGCGCGTGACGATGTTGGCGGGGTCCGCGATGTTTCCCGTTTCCAGCGGCATCGTGCCCGGCAGGCTGCGGGTCACATGGTCATCCATCGCCGTCAGTGGACAGATGCCCCCCAGCGATTGACGCACCGCACGCTCCACATCCGGGTGACGCAGCAGCGACGCCAGGTCTTCCGTGCGCTGACCGTCGAGCCAGGCCGCGATCAACGCCAGAGCCTCGGCCGGCGGAGCTTGCGTCGCCATCCCACGCGAAGGCATTCGGGCCGGCACACCGGACAGATCCATCGCCCGCGCCAGCGTCGGCAGCATCGCCGCATCGCCGCCGGCGACCGTCACGTCGCTCGTGGTCAGCGCTTCGCTTTCACCCAGTTCTTCCAGACAGGCCACGACCTGCTTCGCCTGATCGTCCGGCCCGTCGACCACATGCAGCATTCCACGCGGCAGGGACAGCGATCGCGATGACCAGGCCTCCTCGCGCAGACAGCCCAGATCGTCAAACATCTCCGCTTCGCCGGCCGGCGCGTGGATCAGCGCGATCACCGGGGTATTCAGTTGCCGCAGCATCGCCTTGATCTGCTCGCCAAGCTCCAGCATGGCGCACAGCACGACAGGCCCGGCGGTATGACACTGTTGCCGCGCCACCGCCTCCAGCCTCGCGTCCTGCGGATCGCGCCATCCCCGTTCATCCAGCATATTCCGGCGCAGCGCGTCGATTTCCGCCAGGCCCCGCCAGCGCGGCGATTGCCGGTCGTCCAGTTCCTGTTCGCATCGTCGCGCCACGTCCTCCGCCGTCAGATTCGCCGCCGCCAGTTCGTGGCGAATGCTCAGCCACTCACGCGCCGTCGCCAGCCATCGCGTCACATCATGCTCGTCCGGATCCTTCGCCAGCAGCACCCGGCGAGCTTCGGGCGAAACTCGCCGAATCGCCTCGGCGGCGACCAGTTCCACCAGCAGTGGATCGGCTGGCGCCAGGGTCGCATCCGCTTCGTAGAGCAGCTCCGGCAAGCGGCCCACCGTCACCACCTGAGGCGGGGCCAGCGACGCGCCCGCTCCCTGCGTAGCCAGATGATGCAGCAATCCCCGCCCCGACCGGCTGCCCGGCGTCACCACCGTCACCTCGCCAAGACTCGTCGCACCGAAATGATTCAACAACCACCGCGCCGCCCGTTCCAGAAACGGTCCATCCCAACCCAGAAAGTCGCGCTGAATGCTCATACCCAAGGGCAGCATACCACCGCGGACATGCCAACACAGGCGTCAATCCGGCTTCGGTGTGGCATACAGCACGCGGCCCTTCGCTTCGATCCGCACATCCACCAGGTATCGTTTCAGAGCCTTCATGTTCGGCTCCACGCCCAGGCCCGGGACCTCGGGCAATCGCACCTGGCCCTCACGCAACGCCAGTTCATCGTGATACAGCTCCCGCGCTAGGGAACTTGCTTCAAAGGGATACTCGCACAGATCGAACGCTTCCATGTCGACAAAAGGAGCCAGCGAGGCGCTCAGGGCCAGATGCGTGGTGAAGGTATGGTTGACGAAGACGACGCCTTTGTCGCGGGCATATTCCGCGACGCGCCGGGCAGGGGCGATGCCGCCGATGCGCCCGGTGTCGATCTGGACATACCCGATACCGCCGTGCTCGATCAGGTGCTGCGCCGCGTAGGCGTTGTCCGCGCCTTCGCCGCCGGCCAGACGAACGTGCCGGCAATGATCCGCCAGCGCCCGGTACGCGCCGAACGCTTCGCCGACAAACGGCTCCTCCAGCCAGAGCGCGTGGAACTGTTCCAGCGTGTCCAGTCGACGCGCCGCCTTGTCCACGTCATCGCCCCAGACCGTGCCCGCGTCGATCATCAGTTTCACATCCTGACCGACGCCTTCACGCGCCGCGGCAATGTGATCCCGGTCCTGTTCCGCGGTTCCCCGTCCGAACGGTCCCCAGCCGAATTTCACCGCACGGTAGCCGGCCTGACTCGCCGACTTCGCCTTCATCAGCGTCTGCTGAGGGTCATCGCCGAACAATTGCGACGCATACGGCGTCTTTGGATACGACCGGCCGCCGCCGATCAGGCGATAGACCGGCTCCTGCCTCGCTTTGCCCAGCAGATCCCAGCAGGCGATTTCGATGCCGGAAAGCGTGTGGTTCGTCTGTGCGATGTCCAGCCCCGCGGCGCGCACGGCATGGCCAAGATTCACAATGTCCTGAGGCGATTCAATCCGCCGGCCCAGCACGATATCCCGCACAGGCTTGCACGCCGAATGCGACATCGGACAGACATAGTTCGCCACGCTGACCAGCGGCGACGCTTCGCATTCGCCCCAGCCCGTGTGGTTGCCCGCTCGGACGCGCACGAGCAGGGCGTCCTGGCTGCCGTCGCCGATGTCGCGCACCTGCGGTATCGAAAGATAGAACAAGTCCACGGATTCGATGTTCATGTCGATTGCTCAAAAGGTGATGGTCAGACCGCCGTCGACGACGAGGGTCTGGCCGGTGATGTAGGTGGCGTCGGGTCCGACAAGGAAGGCGATAACGCCGGCGACTTCCTCCGGCTTGCCCGCGCGTTTGAGCGGCAGATGATGGCCTTCGACGTAATTGCGGCGGAACCAGTCGGACTCCAGTTCGTTCGATCCCGTGGCGGAACTCATCGGCGTGTCGATGAAGCCGGGGGCGACGGCATTGACGAGGATGCCGCGCGGCGCCAGTTCCAGGGCCAGCGACCGGCACCACTGCTCGATCGCCGCCTTCGCCATGCCGTAGGCGCACGAGCCGGCTTCGACGCGATGGGCGTGAATGGACGTCACATGGATCATGCGGCCGCCATCTTTCATATGCCGCACCACCAGAGATGACATACGGACCGCGCCATGGATCATCATGTCCATGGACCATCGCCACTGTTCAAACGGTGTTGACAGGGGATTGACCGCATCGGATACGCCGGCGGAATTGACCAGCACATCCAGCGTGCCCCAGTACTCGGTAATCAGGCGGTCGATGTACTCGAATGTTTCGGATTGACTGTAATCGCCGGCATGGATCAGGTGATCGCCGGCGGGCAGGCCGGCGACCAGCTCGCGCAGCAGCGATTCCCGCCGGGCCGTGACGCACAGGTCGTAACCCGCTTGGGCCAGTCGCCTGGCTGTGGCGGCGCCGATGCCCGAGGAAGCTCCGACAATCAGAGCGCGGGGTCGTGTCGTTGACATAGATGCGGGTCTTTCTCATCGCTACCGGAACGGATCGCTATTGACTTGGCGGAAACGAATGATTACTTTTCCGAATGTATTGTTTAGTTTACCAAACAGACGCGGGAAATAAAATCCCCCTGACGCTTATCAAAACGAAAGAATCCGACATGAAGCGACACATCGTCGTGTTATGGAAATCCGGCCCGGTTTCAGGCCAGATTGAGATCACACATGGACAACTGCTCCACGCGCAGGTGACGATGGGCAAGGGCGGCGTGAAGGGAAACACATTTGCGATCACTTCCGCCGCGCCATGCCGGCTGGAACTGACGCTGGAATCGGCGAAGCTCGCGCCGGGGCCGGAAAGTCCGGTGGTGACGGTGCGGACGAAAGAGCGACCGGTGAGCTTTTTCCTGCGGGATGTGCAGACGCGGTTTCCGGTGTACATCCCCACGCGCGAAACGGCCGTCACCGATGCGTCGGACGAACGCGACTATGCCGCCATCGAGCGGGACATCCGCGGCCTGGGACTGAGCGGCGCGATGCAGCGGATCGAACAGCAGCCGGAGGAATGCTTCGACCACGCCGGTGCGGGGACGCGAAAATTGCACAGCCCGACGTGGCTGGGCATCAGCCGGGACATCCGGATTTTTGAAATCGACGTCCTGCGCAACGGCCAGTGGGCGTTCATGATTCAGCCTCGTCTGCATGGCAAGGTCGTGAAGCTGCCGGAGACGAAGGATCTGAACTATCAGCTTGGCTACATGGTCGGTCGCGGCATTGGCGCGCTGGACAACGTCACGCGACGGCTGGAAGACGGCGTGCTGCCGATCCTGCACGTGCGCACCGTGGATGAAGACGTCCTCTACGACAGCACGATGTTCGCCACGCTGGAGCAAAGTCCGCTGACAGACAAGGCAGTGCGCGGCACGCATTTCCTGATCGCCGACGGCTACGGCATCGGCAACATGCACACCGCCGAGCAGCGTCAGCAGTGTGAAGCGCTGAAGGAACATGAAGCGAATCTGGCTGAGGAAGTCGTGCTCTGGCATCGGACCACGGCGGTGAACACCGGCTCCACGCCAAAGTACGCCTGGTGCTCCGCGCCGTTGTCGGTCTTTGTTCCGGGAAGTGGTTTCGACGGTGAAGCCGGCATGGGCTTGTGGTCGGAGGATCGGGTCGTCTGCGTGGCGAAGGTGAACGGCCAACCGATGCCGCAGCAGGAAATAGCGGTGCTGTTGCAGCCGGGGGAAAGCATGACGTTCGAGTTCGTCGCACCACATCAGCCGATGGCCCGCGCGCGGGCGATGCAACTGGCCAAGCAAAGCTTCGAGAACCGCCATGCGGAATGCCGCGCCTTCTGGCGGGCAAAGCTGGATGCGGCGACGCAAATCAAACTGCCGGAGAAACGCATTGAGGAGATGATTCGGGCCGGTCTACTTCACCTTGACCTTGTAACCTACGGCCACGAACCCGACGGCACGCTGGCGGCCACTATCGGCCACTACTGCCCCATCGGCTCCGAAAGCTCGCCGATCATTCAGAGCTTCGACGCTCTGGGTTGGCATGACGTAGCCCGTCGGTCATTGATGTACTTCATGGACAAACAGCACGACGACGGCTTTATCCAGAATTTCGCCAACTACATGCTCGAAACAGGAGCGGCGCTGTGGAGCATCGGCGAACACTGGCGCGTCACGCGCGATGACAAATGGATTCGTTCCATCAAGGGAAAACTGCTGAAATCGTGCGAGTACATGATCGCCTGGCGTCATCGCAACATGACCGAAGCCATGCGCGGCCGGGGATATGGCATGCTCGACGGCAAGGTGGCGGATCCCGAAGACCCGTATCACATTTTCATGCTCAATGGCTACGCGTATCTGGGCATGATCCGCGTGGCGGAAATGCTGGCGAAGATCGATCCCGCAGCGTCGCGCCGCGTAGCCAAGGCTGCGGAGGAACTGAAAGCCGACATCGTGGTTGCGTTCCACGACGTCGTGGCCCGCTCGCCGGCGGTTCCCTGTTCCGACGGCTCGTGGTCGCCCACCGTGTCGCCGTGGGCGGAAGGGACCGGCCCGCATTGCCTCTTCGTGAACAAGGAAAACACGCTTTCGCACGGAACCTTCCTCATCCGCGATTCCATCATCGGCCCGCTTTACCTGGTATTCCAGGAGGTTTTTGGTCCCCACGAGCCGGAAGCGGAAATGCTGCTGACCGCGGCCGTGGAGCTATACCATCAGCGCAACGCCGCGTTCAGTCAGCCCTACTACAGCCCGCATCTGCACATTCACGCCATGCGCGATGAGGTCAAGCCCTTCCTCAAGGGTTACTACAACACATTTGCTTCGCTGGCCGACCGGGAAACGTACAGCTTCTGGGAGCATTACTTCCACGCCAGCCCGCACAAGACGCACGAGGAAGGCTGGTTCCTCCAGCAAACGATGGTCATGCTTCGGCGCGAAGCAGGCGACACGCTTAAGCTGTTGCCGCTGATTCCGCGGAAATGGATGGAAGACGGCAAGCGGATCACGATGACAAAACTGCCGACTCGCTTTGGCCCGGTGTCGCTGCACGTGGAATCCAAGCTCGTCAGCGATCGCGCGATTCATGCCGTCGTGGAGTGTTCCGGCCCCCGGAAACCCAAGACGGTCGAAGTGCGCTTGCCGCATCCCGACGGTCAGCTTGCCGTGAGCGTGGAAGGCGGAACCTACGATCCGCAGCGGGAAACCGTTCGCATCGAGCGGTTCAAGGGCAAGTCGACGGTGACGCTGCGTTTCAACTGACAGGCGGAAATGCGATCCCACAAAACTGCACGGGTTACCATCCCGGCATGTTGGCCGTCCATGGCAAGGTTCGCTTCGCCAAAGGGCTTGTGGCTTGTTCCGGGCACGGATAGTCTTTACGCCATGCGGTTTGAGTGGGATGAACGCAAGGCCGTCGGCAACCTCGCCAAACACGGCATATCATTCCATGAAGCTGCCACCGTGTTCCACGACCCTCTTGCCATGACCTATATCGACCCGGATCATTCCCAGAGAGAAGACCGCTTTCTGACTTTCGGACGAAGCGACTCAGGACACTGTCTTGTGGTAGCCCACATGGATCGTCAGGCGACGCGCATCATCAGCGCTCGACGCATGACTCGCCGGGAAAGAAGACAATATGAACAAGCCCCGTGAAACCGCATCCCGTGAAGATGATGTACGTGCCGAGTATGACCTTGGGAAGCTCCAGGGCGGCGTACGAGGGAAACACCTGCGGCGATACCGCCGGGGAACCAATCTGGCATTGCTCGCTCCCGAAGTGCGTGCGGCGTTTCCTGACGATAAAGCAGTCAACGACGCGCTAAGGTCGTTGATGACCCATTCATAACGGGACGCGCAATTGCCCTCGTCCGGCTACACTGTCAGGACATGGAATCATCTCCTCATCGCATGGCGTTGAATGTGAACCGTGAGCGTGCGGTGCTCGCGGCCGTGCTGCTGCCGGGCATGGACATTGATCCGCACGATCCGCTGGCCGAGCTGCGCGCGCTGGCCGACACGGCCGGGGCGGTCGTGGTCGATCAGTTGCTCCAGAACAAGCAGAAGCCGGATTCGGCCACGTTCATGGGTTCGGGCAAGGTGGAAGACCTGGCCCAGCTCGTGGCGGCGCAGAACGCGCATCTGGTCATTTTTGAAAATGATCTTTCGCCGTCGCAGATCGGCAACGTCGAGGAAATCGTCCAGTGCAAAGTCCTCGACCGCAGCGAACTGATCCTCGACATTTTCGCCGGCCGGGCGCGGACGCATGAAGCGAAATTGCAGGTGGAACTGGCACAGTTGCAGTACACCTATCCGCGACTGAAGGCGATGTGGTCGCACCTGGAACGCATCGTCGGCGGCGCTCCGGTGGGCATCGGAACCCGCGGCCCCGGCGAACAGCAGCTTGAAATCGACCGCCGGATCGTGCAGCGGCGCAAGACCGAGCTTCGCCGGGACATCACCGCCATCCAGGCCCGCAAGCACCGCGAAGTGCTCAAGCGCAACCAGGACTTCTACACCGTCGGCCTCGTCGGCTACACCAACGCGGGCAAGAGCACGCTGTTCAACGCGCTGACCGACGCCGGGGCTTATGCGGACGACAAGCTCTTCGCCACGCTCTCCACCTGCACGCGAAGGTGGGCGCTTGGCGGCGGTGAAGGCGTCATGCTCTCCGACACGGTGGGTTTTGTCCGCGATCTGCCCCACCATCTGGTGGCCAGTTTCCGCGCGACGCTGGAGGAAGCGGTCAACAGCGACCTGCTGCTGATCGTGCAGGACGTGGCGCACCCCCAGGCCGCGCCGCAGTTGCAGACGGTGCTGGAAGTGCTCGATGAGATCGGAGCCGACACGCAGGATCGGCTGCTTCTGCTGAACAAGGTGGACATGCTGGACCATAACGTGGACCTGCTGATTCTGCAGAAGCAGTTCCCCGGCTCGCTGGGCATCAGCGCGAAAACCGGCGAAGGGCTGGACAAGCTCGCGGCCGTGGTGCTGGACAAATCGCACGGCGTCGAACGGGATATCACGCTGACCGTGCCGCTGAACGAAGGCAAGGCGGTGCAGTTCCTCGAATCCCGCACGCAGGTGCTGGACCGGCAGTATGAGATGCAGGAAGTGACGTATCGCGTGCGGATCGGCTCGCGACAACTCGACCGGCTGCGCGCTCTAGGCTCGCGCATGCGCATCCACGAACCGGCGACGGACCCGTCATGATGGCCAATCGCGGCGTCATTTTGTTATTGATGCTGCTGGCGTCGTGCCGAACCGCCGAGACGCAACCTAGGCCGGCGGCGATCAACTGGCGCGATCGCCTGATCCATGCGGCGGGCGCGGATCAACTTGGCGATGTCGATGAACTGACATTCACCCTGCATGTGAGGCAGGATGGGGGGATGCTCACGCGGACATGGACATGGCGGCCGGACGAGGATCAGGCGACGCTCAGTCGGCCGGGCTTCGGCGGACAGATGCAGACCATCACGTATGACCGCCATGAGGTTGATGCCGGGAATGATCCTCTGACCAGGGAGGCGGAGGGGCTGTTTCGGCGTGACATGCTCTGGCTGTCGCCGGCGTTGCATCTGCTTTGGCGAAAGGACGCGGTGATCGAGGATGCGGGCATGGCAATGCTGCCGATCAGCGAAGGTTCGGCGAGGCACGTGATCGTACGATGGGCAGGCGAAACGTGGGATTGGTTTCTGGATGAGAACGATCGCATCGCGCAGTGGATCGACCGCGGTGGCAAGGGCAAGCGAGATCGGGTGTGCGTGTGGGAGGCGCAGACGCAGGTGGGACCGCTGTGGATCGCGGGGGAGCGACATGACGAGCAGCGGATGTTTCGGTGGTGGCTGACGGATGTGCGGGTGAAGACGAAAGCCGGGGCGGGTCTGCGGCCGCGCCGCTAAACGGCGGGGAAATTCGGGGAATTATTGCAATTTGCGGGGCATGGTGGAGGCGATGATGCGCACGGGCTGCGCGGGGCCGTTCTCGATGGACAACGTTTTGTCCTCCGAGGGCCGCAGCGTCAGGTCGATCGTGCCGCGTTCAAGCACCCACAATCCCTGATCGTTGCGGCGTCTCTTGGCTTGGAACACGCAGTCGGCGACATCGTCGATCATGGGTTGCGCGACCTGTCCGGTTTCGCCGGGATTGCGGATCAGCCAGAGTTGTTTGTCGGCCGCGCGGTATTCGATGCGGAGAATGTCGTCGCGCGGGTCGAGGAGTTCGAGATGGGAACTGGTGATCAGATCGCCGCTGAGCGTGACGGGAGGCGAGGCCGCGGCGTCGGGCACGAGCGGACCATGTGCGGTGCTGGTGCGGATGAGCGTCAGCAACCGGTGCGAAACCATGCGGGAGCTGATCTGCACGGAGGTCTGCTCGGCGGTGTCGGCGTAGGCCTTGAAACTGGCGTCCAGCGCGACGACGGTGGCGGTGAGGACCATCGCGGCGATGGCGAGAGCAAGGAGCATTTCGACGATGGAGACGCCGCGTGATATGCAGGGTCGCGCGACAAGCCGCGGCGCTTCGTACAAAGACATTTCACATGCCTCCTTCAAAGTAGGTGCTGGTGACGAGGGAAAGCTGAATGGGGCTGAGGATGCCGTCGGGCAACGCGAGGTTGGGGTTGTAGATGATCTGAATGACGCCCATGCCTGAGCCGGGCAGTTCGGCTTCGAGGTCGCCGTCGGAAGAGGGGAAGTAGCCGAGGGTGGTGTTGAACTGCGGGCTGGTCTGGCCGACGACGGGACTCTGGCCGCTGACAGGTTCGAAGGTGGTGAGGATGGTTCCGTCGATGTGGACCTGGCCTCGGATGTCGATGACGCCGGCGACGATGGTTCCGCTGAGCCGCACGGTTTCACCGGGATCGGACGGTGCGACGAAAGTGCCCATTTCCACGGAATAGTGCGGCATCAGCAGCGTGCTGCGTCTGTACAGCGATTTTTCCGAATCGGTCAGATGAATGGACTGGTCGATGTTGAAGCGGGTGCGGCCGGTGAAGGCGATTTTGTTGCGGACATGGGCATAGGCCTGGGGCGCGTCGGTGACGACGGCCCCTTCAAACGTGCAGCCGTCGAAGCGGAGGTTGTTGGACAGGGATTTGGTATCCGACACCGTATTTCCGCCGACCACGGCCGTGAGTCCCGGATGCTTGAGCGAGCCGTCTGCCTGCGCCATGCCGACGTAGTTGAAGTTGGAATCGGTGTTGGTTGTCGTGGTCTCCACGAACGTCGCGCCGATGAACGTGCAGTTCCTGAACAGGGCGTTGCAGCCCTTGGGGATGCGCACATTGGTGAATGTCATGTTTTCATAGACGGGGCGGTTGTAGTAGTCGTACGGATGGGCTGCGCCGTAGGGAACGGATTCGAAATGGCAATTGCCCAGCGGCTGCGGCGAGGCGGGATCGTTGGGATTGTTCATCGCCGCCTGCTGAGTCGCCTGGCTGTCGAGGTTGCCTGTGGCGACATTACGAAAGCTGGAAATGTCGAAATCGGCGGGCATGAAATCGTAAATCTCCGGGTCGGAAGCGTCGAAGGTAAGCGGCGCCTTGGCGTAGTCCGGCTGCACGGGGCCTCGGTAGGCGTTCTGGATGTTGCCTTCGGCGGCGCCCTGATTCCAGTCGTCGTAGCCGGCGGTGAGCGCGATCTGGCCGCGGACTTTGGCGTAGCGGTCGAGGTCGTCGATCACGCCGTCGTTGTAGCCGGGTCGGGCAGGATCGCCCATGGTGTCGATGAGGCTGAGCAGTTGCGCAGCCTCGACGTGATGCGTGGCGTCCAGTTCGGTGGCACTGATCTGGCCGTCGCGGTTGGCGTCGTAGTGTTCGAGGAAGAAGGCGTAGTCATCGATGTGGCCGTCGTGGTTGAGGTCGAGTTGTTCGGGATGTTCGAGGTCCGCGGTTTCGGCGGCGTTGGCGAGATTGAGGCGGTTGTCGCCGTCGGCGTCGCGCAGGTGCAGCGACTGGGCGAGCAGTTCGAGATTGTCGTCGAGCTGGGAGCTTAGGCCCGAGAAATCGCTGACCATCTGGATGGGATGGCCGAGGGGAAGATTGACTTCGTTGAAGCGCGAGCCGATGGGGCCTTGGACCATGACGTGCCGGCCGATCATCACGCGGCTCCTGGCGAGAATGGCGTAGGGGATTTTCTTGTCGAGTTTGAGGTCGATCTGGATGCCGCGGGTGATGGGGTTGATCGCGGATCCATCGGCGGCGGTGACGCGAAGGCGAATCCACGTTGGTCCCAGCGGACAGCCGGCGGAAACGGGGGGATTCATCGCGCTGTACGGCGGTCGCTGATAGTACGCGGCGTTGTAGTTTTCCCCAGGCAACGGATGAGGCTGGAGTGAAGCAGTGAACCTTGGCGCTCCGGGGCCTACGGCGATGGGGCCGATCCACAGCGCCCCGGTCGTGATGCGCGGCTCCTGAAGGTTGTGCGACTCATGCGCGAACGACGCCAGCAGATTCTCGCGGACCTGCAGCCACAGGTCCGGCGCGTTGCTGTCGTCAATGACGCCGCTGCGGGTCTTGATCGAGGCTGTGACGGCGTCGAGGCGGGCGGCGACCAGATGCAGTCCCGTCTCGGCGGCGGCCAGCGAGCGGTTGACCTTCAGGTGCGTGTCGGCGGTGGCGAGGTTGCCCTGCGCGATGATCGCCATCGCCGCGGCCAGCGATCCGAAAATGACGAGGAACATCATGGCGAGGATGGCGACGACGCCGCGCCGGTGGGCAAAGGCGCGCGACAAGTCGCGGCGCTTCGTATGGAAACAGGAATCGCGTGGTGCGGACGTCATGGTTGAGTTACCACCCACACAAGGTCCGTGATGACGTGTGGCTCGGCACCCTGTGGCGACTGATACATCACCGTCACGCGGACGCGCCACATGTGCGTGGAACCCAGCGGCTGCGTGAAGGTGGAACTGATGTTGTCGTCAAGGACATTGTCGATGGTGATGCGCTGTGACCAGCCGACCAGGTTGGCCACCGTCTGGCGCAGGGCGTTGATGGGCGGATTGAAGCTGATGCCCGCACCGCAGCCCTGGGCATCGACGGAGCCGGCGAAGTCGTCGAGGTCGTCGTAGTCGGCGATGCCGCTTTCGCCGGTTTCGGGTCCGAGATGCGCCGCGCCGCTGATCGGATCGTGCAGAGGCAGCGTCAACGTCAGTTCGCGCAGTTCATTGGCCAGCAACACGGCCGTGGCGGTGCGCTGTGCCCAGTCGTTTTTACGATGGTAAGCCTGTTGCGCGGCGAGGATGGACAGCACGCCGGTGGCGATGATGACGGTGGCCAGCGCGGATTCAATGAGCGTAAAGCCGGCGCGGCGGCATCGCTCCGCCGCCACCGGCGCCGAGACGGGGCTTGGCGCCAAGGCCCGTGCCCTACGCCCGGCGGTAAGTTCGATTGTTGTAGCTGTATTTCCCATATCACCTATCACCCCAGCTTCAACCAGGATGCCTGGCTTAACCAGACGATACAGGCGGGTGGAAAGCAACCGGGATGTCAAGGAATCCGCGACGATGTCGCGGCGTGAGCGTGAAACTGTTAAACGTCTTTTATGTCACGAATTACAAACATGACAATTTGCGATTCGCACGTTTTTATCAGGCGACATATTTGACTTTTTTGTGGCGCGTGCCATGATATGACCATGTTCCAAGGTCGTCGGCCGCCACGCGGCATGTGAGGCTCAGTCAACCGAAAAAGCTGCAAAACCACTGGCTTCCCGGCCGATCTACCCTTGTGGAGGCCGTGGGAGTGGATTCATCCCGCCCGTCAGCCGACAACTCTACTATCACCACGTTTACCAAACGTCTGGAGAGGATCATGCACTTACGTATTCCCGTCACCTATTACTACGACGTGCAGGTCTGTGACGTCGAAGACTGCACCGGCGTCTGCGTGAAGCCGGAGTCGGATCGTCGGGTTCGCCAATGCGTGAAGAAGCTGACTGTGGAGCAGATCCGTCAGCGCGGCGCGCTGGTGTCGACGGAAGTCGGATCCGCGAAAGTGGTGTACAGCAGTCTTCCGCTGGAAGCGCCCTGCACGGACTGACGCTGATCGATCAACCGCTGACCGGAAAGATCTGCTGATACCGCGCGTGACGCTGGGCGTCAGGCAGGTCGGCGGGTCGGCATTTCACGCAGCGGCGAACGATGTCGGACAGGTCAGTCCGCGAGACGGCGGACATGGCCAGCATGGCGGCGCCGAGGCTGGTCGGTTCAGGGCAGAGCATGCCGACGATGGGAATGCCCAGGACGTCGGCCTTGATCCGCCGCCAAAGGTCGCTGCGCGCCGCGCCGCCGACGCTGCGGATTTCCGCCGGACGCGACGTTCCGCACAACGTCCGCACCTGACCGGCCAGCGCCGCCGACACCGCTTCCAGGATCGCACGCACCTCGTGGGCGCGGCCGTGCCGGCGCGTTCGGCCGACGAACATCGCCTCCACCTGCTCCGGCAAGGCGTCCGGCCTGATCCGCAATCCCTCCGCGCCAGGCTCCACCGCCTCGGCCAGATTGTCCAGCGCCGCATAGGCCGTCGTGTCTCCCAGGTTCCGGTGATACGCCTCCAACAGGTTGGCGGAGATGCTGCCCGCCGCCAGTTGCCAGTACGTTCCTGCCGCGAACGACGGGCCTTGGTACACCGACCGCGACGCCTGTTCGTCGTAGTGGTCCGCGCAGCGCACGGTGGCCAGCGCGGTGCCCGTGGTTTCGCTGACCCCGCCGGGCGTGAGATTGCCTGCCCCGATCGCGCCGGCATATTGATCCAGACAGCCGACGATAAACCGGCAGTTCCTGGGCAGTCCCGTCCGCTGAGCTGTCGTCGGATGCACCGACCCAAGGTCCGTGCCCGCCCGCGCCACTCGCGCGAAACACGACGTCGCCAGCTTCGACCATTCCATCACCTGAGACCGCAGCGTCAGGTCGTGAATGTCCACCAGACCCGAAAGCCCCGCCGCGCCGCCTTCCGTCACGTGCTGTCCCGTCATCCGCCAGGTCAGCAGATCGCTGATCAGGCACACCTTGCCGACCTGACTCCAGTCGTGACGCAGCCTCGACCATTTCTTCAGCCGGGCGGAGGCGAAATTGCCGCCGTAAACGGGGATTCCCGTGGACCGGCGAAATGCCGCATGATCGCCCAGAGCCGCCATCTCCGGCGTCTGATCCTCATCCCGCACGTCCAGCCAAAGCACGATCGGAGTCAGCGGCTGATCCTGCCGGTCCAGCAGGCACATGCTGTTGGCCTGCGTGGCGAACGACATCGCCTCCACGCCGTCGAATCCGCCCGGCGTCGCTTCACGCAACGCCAGCAGCAGGTCGTTCACCGTCCGGTCGAAATCCTCGACCGTCACTTCCCATCCTCCAGGAAACGGATGCCGGATCGGCGTCGCCGCGCGACGCAACGCCACCACCTCGCCGGTGTCCTCGAACAGCACCGCCTTGAAAAACGTCGTGCCCAGATCCAACGTCAGATACCGCGCCATGCTGCTGTTCCTCGAAAAACCTTCGCCGGGCCGCGATCACTTGCCTTGGATCAGCCTCAGCGTCTCCGCCACCAGCGCGTTGCCGCTGTCCGGGCTTCTGCAGACGGCGTTGGAGGCTTCGTATCCGCCTTCGGCCACGGCTTCGGCGGTGACCAGATAGCCCAGCGTCTCCGCGTTCGTCAGCGTCATGACAAACGCATGGGGATCATGCTTGCGCACCGCCATGCCGAATTCCACGAACACTTCGCCCGGCCAGCCGACGAACGACCATGGCCCGACGCCGACGATGACGACCTCAAATGGATTGGCGTCGCGCACCATGGCCTCCAGCCGGCCGTCCGCGTGCGCCTTGGCCATCGTCACGGTCTCTTCCGCGCCGAACCAGTCGCACTCGGCCGTGCGCGTTTCCGTTCTCGGAGCGTTGGTCTTGCGCAGATGGTCCAGCCGTTCCACCGCCTTCTTCAGCTTCGCCTGCGCTTCCGTTACCGTGGGCATCACCCGCTGCGGCAGCGTCACTTCGCCCAGCTTCACCGTGACAGGCAGGCTGGATTGCAGCGTGACCGATTGCAGGGCTTGCGCGATGGACTGGCCCAGCGCGTCGCCGAGGCGCTTCGCTTCGGCGAACGTGTTGCCTCGCGTGACATGGCGCGGGCTTTGATTCCCGGCCGTGCCCATGTGATAGACCACCGGGCAGGTCTTTCCCACCACATGTTCCTGAAGATACAGCCGGGTCAGGCCGGGAAAATCGCCGCTGATCAGCTTGGAATCCTCGTGCAGGACGGTCGGGTGCATGTTGCAGATGACCATCAGGCCGATCCACGCGTCGTCCTTGGCGTCACGGACAGCCAGCACCGGGGCCTGCGGCATGGCCGGTCCCTTGGGATCACGCCGGTTCGTGCCGACCATGCCCGCATCCGCCATCACCAGTCCCGCCTTCGCCGGGCGCATGGACTTCACCGCCTGCGTCGCCGCAGCCACGATCGCGTCCTCCATCAGCTTCACATACGCCGGATCAGGATCGTGTGGAACCGCCGGATCGGACTCGGCGACGAGCATGTTCGCCGTCATTGGCCCGGAGTGCGTGTGCGTGGCGGTGATGGCCACATGACGCGGCGGGATTCCCGTCGCGGCGGCCACACGGTCCCGCGCCCGACAGCAACTGTCGAACGGAACCCAGATCAGGTCCGTGCCGACCATCACGACCGTGGTCGTGCCGTCGCCGACCGCCAGGGCCGACGCCCACAGACGGTCGTGCACGCCCGTGCTGATCCGCGGCTCGTGCGGATAGCCGTAGAGAAACTGCGGTGTCGTGGGGGTCAGATCGACGGCGGCGGCGCCGGCGCGAAACGTTGCGGTCATGGTAGGTACTCCTGAATGCGGTGTTGGCGGAATGTTGTATCGCAAGCGGTCCGCCCCGTCATGATGCGGGAAGTTCATTTGGACATCCGAACCGACGCGGGGGAATTGACGCCTCTGCGGCAATTGGCTATGTTGTTATAACCACTGTATCGAAGTCGCCTTTCCCCGGCAAGCGGGCCCTGCCGTAAGTCGGGAAGCGGAACAGGACATGACCGCCTACGACCGCGTCGCACAATCCCTGCGTGAACGCATTCTCGACGGCCAGTGGTCGCCGGGCGATCAGCTTCCCACCGAGCGCCAACTCTGCGAACTTTACGATGCTTCCCGCATCACCATCCGCCGCGCGCTGGACATCCTGGCGATGGAAAATCTCGTCGAACGCCGGCAAGGCGCGGGAACCTTCGTCCGCAGCCCCGCCGAACGGAAGATTCCCATCGTCAACTCCAATTTCATCGGCAGCATCTCCCGCCACGCGCCGGACCTGAAGCGGAAACTGGTGACGCGTAAACAAATGGGCATGACCCTCGATGTGGCGCGGATGCTGGATCGCTGTCCCGGCGACTTGGCGTTGTTTGTCCTTCGTGCCGATGCTTCGCATCAGGGAATCGTCGCCCTGGATGAAATCTGGATTCCTGCGGGTCTGGCGGATCGGCTGATCGACACCGATCTGGAACTGATGGACCTGCTGCCTCGCTGGCAGGAAGCGCAGGGCATGGCGCTTCAGCGGTGCGTGCAGACGGTCGAAGCCGTGCGAGCCGCGCAACCCCAGGCCCGGATGCTCGGTTGCCGCGCCGGTGGGCCGCTGCTGCGGGAAACCTGCCTGTTCTATCTCCCCGGCGACCGGCCCGCGGGCATCGTCGTCAGTTACTACAACCCCGACGTGTTCCGGTTTGTCGTTCGTTCTCCGATGAACATGCCGGATCGGAATCCCTCACCCTGACCTTTCCCAGGAGCTTGCGAACCATGGCCAAAAAGTGGACTTTTCAACCTGCCCAGTGCGTGCCGTTCCGCGACATGAAGGCGATCGAGCGTTGCCGGAAGATCAAGCGGAAGGACATCGAAAAACATCCGAACAAGGATTTCAAGATCAAGGTCGTGTCGGAAGAGGACATGACCTTCATGTGGCTGCACGACATGTACGCGAGGATCGACCAGGCCCGCAAGGAAGGCCGGCGTTGCGTGATGCTGATGCCCAATCCCTGGCCGGGCTACCGTCACCTGGCGCGGCTGATCAACGAGACCAGACTGGACTGCAAGCACGTCTGGCTGTTCGCCATGGATGAATACGCCAACGAGGACGGCATCACCCCGCCGGACAGTTGGCCCAAGGGGTTTTATTACTCGCTGCTGAAGTTCCTGTGGAAGGAGATCGACCCGGACCTGCGCATGCCTCGCAAGCAGGTCTTCGCGCCGACCAACGACGTGATCGACCACTACTACGACCTGATGCAGGAAGTGGGCGGCCTGGATATTTCCTACACCGGTCCCGGCTGGACGGGTCACATGGCTTTCGTCGAGCCTGACGCGCCGGAGTTCGACGCGCCGCTGAAGGAATGGAAGAACTTCGGCGCCCGCATCTGCACGCTCAGCCCCTTCACGCTGGCCCAGAACTCGCTGCACGGCTGCTTCGGCTTCTCCGGCGACTTGTCCGCCGTGCCGCCCAAAGCCGCCACCGTCGGACCCAAAGAAGTGATTTCCGCGAAGAATCGCTGGGAAATGGCGGGCATCACCGTACGCGGCACCACCACGAGCTGGCAGCGCCTGATCGCCCGGCTGTGCTACCACGGCCCAGTGACGCCACGCATTCCCACCTCCATTCTTCAGTTGTACCGCACGGACTGCTTCATCAGCGAAGCCATCGCGGCCGACATTGTGGATTCGTGGGACGTCGGCTACTGATCCGGGCCGGCCGGTTCAGGATGGAAAGTCGGGATACGAGCGGTCGCGGTCGGACATGGCCAGCACCGGCGCGGGCCAGGCGATGCCGAAAGCCGGATCGTTCCAGCGGACGCCTCGCGCCGAAGGCGCGTGATAGGGCGCGGACATCAGGTAGTGTACTTCCGCGTCGTCGGTGAGCGTGAGGAAACCATGGGCGCAGCCGGCGGGTATGTAGAATGCCCGCCGGTTATCGCCTGAAAGTTCGACCGCGTGCCACCTGCGGCAGCTCGGCGAATCGGGCCGCAGATCCACGGCCACGTCGTAAATCGCTCCGCGCACGACGCGGACGATTTTCGTTTCCGCGTGCGGGGCTGCCTGATAGTGCATACCGCGAAGCGTGCCCTTGTGGCGGTTGAAGGAAATGTTGCACTGGACGATGCACGGGTCCAGGCCTCGCTGGCGCAACTCATCCTGACAGAAGCTGCGGGCGAACCAGCCTCGCTCATCGGCGATCGGGTCGAGGTCGATCACGAACGCGCCGGCGATGTCGGTGGCGGTGAATCGCATGACAACCATCCGTCAAAGCACACGCGGTTCGGGCACGGGCACGATGAACCTTCCGCCCTGCTGACGGTAGGCCGTCTGCTGGCGCAGGATTTCCTCGGCGAAATTCCACGTCAGCAGCAGCACGTAACCTGGCTTGCGTTCCATCAGCGCTTCCGGGGGCAGAATCGGCAGATGCGTGCCCGGCGTGAACAGGCCCTGTTTGTAGGTGGAACGATCGACGACGAAATCCAGCAGACCACGACCGATGCCGGCGTAGTTGAGCAAGGTGCTGCCCTTGGCCGACGCGCCGTACGCGGCGAGGCTCGCGCCGCCAGCCTTGAGCTGCGTCAGCATCTCGACGAGCTTCTGCTTCAGTTCCTCCACGCGCCGCGCGAAGTCGCTGTAGTACGCCGGCGCGTCGAGTCCCGCCCGATGCTCTTCCGCCAGCAGTGCCGTCACGGTGGCGTCCGCTTCGCCCTGCTTCGCGGCATGGACCTGCAACGTGCCGCCGTGGATGGGCACATGCTCCACGTGAATCGCGTGCAAGCCGTGCCGCGCGAACAGCCGCTGCAGCGCGGTCAGCGAGAAGTAGCACAAATGCTCGTGGTAGATCGTGTCGAACTCCACGCGGTCCACCATGTCGCGGACATAGGGAGCCTCGAGCACGAACACGCCGTCGGGCTTGAGCAGCGTGGCGACGCCGGCGACGAAGCCGTTCAGGTCCGCCACGTGGGCCAGCACGTTGTGCGCGTGGATCACATCGGCTCGACTGCCCTCGCCGGCCAGTTTGTCCGCTAAATCCGCGGAAAAGAAAGCATTGAGCGTGCGCACTCCCTTCTCCTGCGCGACCTTGGCGATGTTGCCCGCCGGCTCGATGCCCAGCACCGGCACGCCGGCGTCGCGGTAGTGCTGCAACAGGTAGCCGTCGTTGGACGCAGGCTCGATCACCAGCGACGTCGCGCCGAGCTTGCGCTGGGCGATCAGGCACGTCGCCAGCTCGCGGGCGTGCTGAACCATCGTGTCGCTGAACGACGAGAAGTACGGGTAATCGCTGAACAGTTCCTCCGGCGGAACCGTCACGTCAATCTGCACGAGGCTGCACCTGGGGCAGAAGACCAGCGTCAGGTCGTAAGCCGCCTCCGGCTGGTCAAGCTGCTCGCGCCGGCGCAGCGCGTTGGCCAGCGGCGTCTTGCCCAGCTTGAGGATGGGCATCACGCCGGCGCAGCCACATGCGCGGCAGGGAACATCACTGCGGGCGGTCATGGTCGTCTTCCGTGTTCGGGTTGTCCGCGAAGAATTGGCGATACCAGTCAAGAGTCAGCTTCATCCCGGCCTGCAGGTCGTACAACGGCATCCAGCCCAGCTCGCGGCGAGCCAGGTCGGAGTTGAGCGCCTGATAGCGGATTTCGCCGCTGTCCTGACCGAGGATTTCCGGCTCCAGATCGCTGCCCAGCACCTGCTTGATCAGGTTCACCATGTCCAGCGCGGTGCGAGGATCGTGATTGGAAAAGTTGAACGCCCGGCCACGCAGCTCTGGGTTTTCCCGCAGCTTCTTCGCCAGCATCAGATACGCTTCCGCGCCATCCTCGACATAGAAATAATCGCGGACGAGCTGGCCCGTGGAGCGGACCACGGGCCGGCGGTGGCGCAGGTAGCTGCGGATGGTGCCGGGGACGATGCGGTTCCAGTTCAGGTCGCCGCCGCCGTAGAAGTTGCCGCAGCGCGTGATGGCCACCGGCAGGTCATACGTCGCGGCATAGGCCTGGGCAATCAGGTCCGCGCAGCTCTTGGACACGTCGTACGGATGCCTGCCTTGCAACGGCATGGATTCGTCATACGGCTGCACGGGCTGCTCGCCGTAGGCTTTGTCCGACGAAGCCAGCACGATGGCATGCACGCAGGGCGACCTTCGGGCCGCTTCCAGCAGCGACCATGTGCCGGCGATGTTCGCCTGGAATGTGGACACCGGATTGCGGTTGGCCACCGGCACCAGCGTCTGAGCAGCCAGATGAAGGATCGTGTCGATTTCATATTCGCCCAGCGCGCGTTCGAGCAGGGCTTGATCGGCGATGTCGCCGCGGACGATGCGGACCTGTTGGTCCAGGCCCTGCCGGTGGAACTCGGACTGCGGCACATGATCGCGCACCAGGCAAACGACTTCCGCGCCGCGGGCCAGCAGCCGGCGCACGGTCCACGCGCCGACAAGCCCGGTCGCGCCGGTGACGAAGGTCGGGCGGTCGATCCAGAAGGGGTCAGGGCTGGTCACGCCAGAGTTTCCAGGGCGGATTGCCGGATTTCCAGAGGGTTTCGAGGGTGGTCAGGTCGCGCTTGGTGTCCATGCACTGCCAGAAGCCCTCGTGACGGTAGGCGGTCATGAGATTCCGGGTCGCCAGCGCCTGCATGGCATGACCTTCGAGACTTTCCGAGTCGCCGTGCAGATGCTCGAAGATGGCCGGCTCGAAGACCATGAATCCGCCGTTGATCCAGCCTTCGCCGATCTGGGGTTTCTCGGCGAACTGAACGACGCGGTTGTGGTCCATGACCAGTTCGCCGAAGCGGGCCGGGGGCCGGACGGCAGTAATGGTGGCGACGCGTTTGGACTGCTGATGCAGGGCGAGCAGGGCGTGGATGTCCACGCTGCTGACGCCGTCGCCGTAGGTCAGCATGAACGTTTCATTGTCGAGCAGAGGCGCCAGCCGCAGCAGGCGTCCGCCGGTGTTGCTGGCCAGGCCGGTGTCCACGAGGTGGACGATCCAGTCTTCCTGATGTCGTTGCCGCAGTTCGACCGTGCCGTCGCGCAGATGGACGGTCAGATCGCTGAACAGGCCGTGGTAGTTGAGAAAGAACTGGCGGATCATGTGGCCCTTGTAGCCCAGGGCGATGACGAACTCGCGCAAGCCGAAGTGCGCGTAGTGTTTCATGATGTGCCAGAGGATGGGCTGGCCGCCGATTTCCACCATGGGCTTGGGGCGGACTTCCGTTTCCTCCGCCAGGCGCGTGCCCATGCCTCCCGCCAGGATGACGACTTTCATCATCGACCTCCAGACCCGCCTGCAAACCGTTCATCATAGTGGAAACGTGGGGGCAATGCCTTTCGGAAACAGCGATGGTGAACGTCGGAAAGCCAGGAGGAAATGCCCGAATGTCCAAACCCGAACGGGTGGGAAATGGGATTCCACGCAGGCCCGGCATCATGGGATTGGGTGGGCGAGAAGCTTGATTTTTACCCCCGCGAAGCCTGTTTTGGTCGATTTTGATCCCGATGATCCCGTTTTTCCGCCGATGATCCCTGAAGGATCAAAATCGGACCCTCATCGAGCCAAGTTGTTATCGCACACAGCTTTACGATTTGATCCGCCCATGATCCCTGAATGATCCGGATCATTT
>JADLAP010000159.1 GCA_020848195.1 Phycisphaeraceae bacterium | reverse complement strand
TCGAGCGCCTCGGCCAGCCTTTCGGCCGCGATCGCCGCGCCGCCCTTGCCCCGCCAGTCACTGACCATGAGGATTTTCATGCCGCTGTCCTCCGCCGTGACCCCTCCCAGACTCGTCCCGCGACACCGTCACGTCTGACCGTCCGCATCGCCTGCGCCATCTGGTGATGGAACGCATCCTGACGCTGGGCGATCCACTTTGCCGCTTCCGCTTCGCAGGACATCAGCGAGTCCGATGCATCGTGAAACCGTTGCACCCAGATCGTCGCGTCCTGCTCCCCCGCCGCCACGGCGTCGATATCCGCGGCGAAACGCATGGAAACCGGCAGCCACGCCAGCAGCGCATGGGCCTTGTGCCGGTAGTAGTCGCCGCTGATCAGGCACGCCAGCGGCCGGGCGCACGCCAGGGCGAAGACCTGCAGGTGATACGACAGCGCCACGACCCGCCGGCTTCGCGCCACCAGCGCCCTGGCCAGCTTCGCGTCGCGGATGCTGCTGCCCGCCACGCAGCGCGCCTGCGAACCCAGCGCCGACGTCACTTCCCGCGCGAACGCCGCGTCGTCACCCGAGTGCGACCCGTAGCTCATCGGGCACAGCAGGACGCTCTCCCTCCGCCCCAATGCAGCCAAAATGGCCTGCAATCCCCGATGATTCCCGGATATCGATCCCACGTAGTTCTTGCCTCGGATGTGCGCCAGCGTGTAAGGCTCGTCCTTGCCCAGCCCGGCCTCGTAAAGGTACTGATCCACCTGCGCCGCCTCGGCCTCGGGCAGATCGAACGCCTCGTCGCCGGTCACCAGCAGCCGCGACGCCGGAGCGCCCGCCCAACGCATCCACTGATCGCTCAGCTCCGGATCACGCAGCGTAAACGCATCGGACGCCATCGCCATGGCTCGCACCGCCTGTGCTGTCGCGCGATGGCGCAGCGGCCCCACCGTCTGACCCACGATGAACACCGGCTTGCCTTTTGCGGCGAACTGTTCCACCGTCCACGCCCGCGGCAGCACATGATGCCGCAGGGACCAGTCGTGCAGATTCGCCGCGCCCACGGCGTAGTAGGCGTCGCAGGAGTCGATCGCTTCCAGCATCCGCCTTGCCCGCTGACGTTCTTCCGGGGGCAGCAGACTCGACTGATGGATCAACCAGCCCGCCGCCGTCAGGTCGCCGTGGCTGTGTTCCAGTCTTCGGCCCAGCCACGATCCGCCCCGCCTTCGCACCGCGGCCGCCAGGTCGTGCAGCAGCTTCGCGGGCGATTCCACCTGCTCGTACGCGCCCACCTCCGGCAACGGCTGGCCCCGCTGTGCGGAGATCACGATCCGACAGTCCGGGATCAGACGACGAAGCCGCGCCACCGCGCAGCTCAGCATCGCCTCGTCGCCGAGGTTCCCGTACGCGCCGCCCTGATCCAGCCAGATTCGCATCTGCCGTTTCACCCTTGTTTCATGCAGCTTTCGATAACGCTTCCGCCTTGCGCAGTCGCAGGGCGATAATCGTCGGATAGTCCGGATCACGCTGGTCCAGCACATGCCGGGGCACATCGCCGGCCGACCATTTCCAGTACGCCGCCACGACCACCACGCGGTTGCCGTACGTCCGCACCTCCACGTCCCCGGCGTCGCCGAACAGCATCCGCAGCGAGTCCGGCGTGTAACGCCAGTAGTCGTGCGGCACGGCATGGTACGGATACGAAGCCGGAACCGTCAGCAGCAGCGTGCCCCCCGGCGCGAGCATGCGCTTCAACTCCCCCGCCGCCTTGAACGGATTGGCCACATGCTCAAGCACCTGCGTGCAGACGATGCAGTCGAACGCGCCGTCCGGCATGTGCGGGCAATCCTGAATGTCGCCGACGTGATCCGTCTTCAGCGTCGGGTCGATGTCGAACGTTTCGTAGCTTGACACCAGTTTCGGATCGGCGATCGACTGGTAGTACGGCAGGCCGAATTCCATGATCCGGCCTCGAATATCCGGCCTGCATTCGCGGATGAACTGATCGAGGTAATGCCTTCCGGTGGTCTTGAGCAGCCCGCCGGGGAAGCGGAAATCGCTGACGCCGGTGCGCCAGGCGAGGTCCAGCACACGCGGCATGGCGCGGCGGAATCCGGCGCGAAGCACGCGCTTGACGCCTTGTTTGATCGGATAAAGAGGATTCCGGAGGTTCATGTCGTTGCGTCCCCGCTCATGCGGCCATGCGCAGGCCGTTGTCCGCGCGCCGCTGAATGTGCAGTCGTGACCGACGCTGCAGGTCGAACTCGTTCCCCCGGCCGGCGAAGAACTCGTCCACCGCCCGGCGGCAACTGTCGTAGTAGTCGTAATCGTCAATCACCAGCACGCCGCCCGGCGACAGTCTCGGCACGATCCGTTCCAGACACACCTTCACGGAGTCGTACCAGTCGCAGTCGATGTGCGCCAGCGCGATCGGCTGATCGAACGCGAGCGTGTCCTGAAACAGGCCCTTGACCAGTTGAATGTTGTGGTGTTCGGGTTTGAAGCCGAAAGCGTGGAAATTGGCTTGGACTTTGCCGAGCAGGTCGTTCTGGTAGCCGTAGTAGGTGTCGCCGCCCAGGCCGTCGGACTGGCCGCGGACGATGGTCTGGTATCGCAGTTTGGCGTGTTCGCCGTCGTTGGGTCCGGGCGGCGGGATCAGGCCGAAAACGTCGTACACCCGCAGGGGACGGTCGATGCGTTTGGCGGAGGCGAGCACGATGGCCGAGCCGCCCAGGGCGCAGCCGGCCTCCACGATCGCGCCGGGGATGTTCTGTTGTTCGAGTTCCTTCGTCCGGCGAAACAGGTCCATCAGTTGCGGCTGGCCGAGGTAGGTCAGTCGCGCGTCCTTGACCTGGCGGCAAAGCTGCGCGGCCCGACCTTCGCCGGCCGCCAGGCGCGACAGCCATCGCAGGGAACGGTCGATGATCTTTCGGCCACGCATGTGCGTCTCTCCTTGCATCACGCCGCCCTTCGACCGGTCGCGCGCGATTCGTCCGCCATCGCCGGCATCTGCACCGCCAGTGCCGCCAGGTTCAGCAACCGCCACCAGCGCAGCCGGCCTTCTTCCACCAGCGTGATGAGCTTGTCCACATTCAGTCCGTCGCCGATCTGCCGCGCCAGCGCGTCACGGGAAGCGCGGATATACGGCAACGCCACGTCGGCGAACGGACCCTGCGGATTGTTGTAGAAGCCCCGCTTGGTCTGGTTCCACAGAATCGACCGCGGCGCCTGCCGGGCGGTGGGAAACGAACGGCTGATGTACTTCGTCCAGCCGCCGCGCATGAGTTGCCGGGGATCCATGCGGTTGGTCGCGGTGAGAATGCGATAGTCGAGGAAGGGAAAGCGGGACTCGACGCCCCAGCGCATGGCGTTGCGATCTCCGTCGCGCAGCAGGTAGCGCAGCTCGTGATTTTCGCACGCGGCGGCCTGACGGTCGGACCAGCTTCGCGCCGCGGCGATGCGATGCCACGTCGTCGATTGCGGCTGATCGTAGTTGACGTCGTTCAAGGCCTCGTACACGGCCGGATTCACGCGGGCGCGGACATCGGTCTCCAGCCGGCCGTATCGCTTGAGCATCGCCGGCGTGGCGTTGCACCGACGGCGAATCCGCCACCGCCACCACGACTTTTCCCACGCCGAAAGCTGACCCAGCAGGTTGTGATAGAACCATGTGTAGCCGCAGTACGTCTCGTCGCCGCCCTGCCCGTCGAGCACCACTTTCACGCCCTGCGACGCGATGAACCGGTACAACTCGTACTGCACGATGGAGCCGAACAGCGGAAGCGGTTCTTCATTGGTCAGGATGAAGTCCAGCACGGTATCGAACTGAAGCTGGTCCTCGATGGGATGCGAAGTCCAGTGGCAGTCGTTGAGCTGGGCGATGCGGCGGGCGGGTGCGGTTTCGTCGATGCCGCCGTCGCGCATGGCGATGGTGAACGTGTGCATCTTCTGGCCCTGCTGACGCAGCAGGTCGGCCGCGGCGATGACGACGTTGCACGAATCCACCCCGCCGCTGAGGCAACTGCCGACCTTCACGTCGCTGCGCAGCCGCAGCGACACGGCGTCGCGGAACAGCCTGCGATGCTCGTCGATGAGCTGCGCCATCGGCATGGATTTCGGTTCAATCGCCTCGGCCCGCAGATTGAAGAACGTGCCTCGGGTTTCGTGGCCTTGGCGCGTCACCTTCATCCATCCGCCGGGCTGAATCTGCATCACATCCTGATAGAACGTCTTGCCATCCTGCACGCTCCAGTCGTCGTAGAGCAGGTAGTTGACCACGGGCTGAACGTCGAACTTCGCGGAAAGCATGCCGCTGGCGAACAGGGCTTTGATTTCCGAGGCGAACAGCAGAAAGCCGTCCGCGCGGGCGTAGTACAGGGGCTTGACGCCGAAGCGGTCGCGGCTGAGCCACAGTTCCCTGTGCTGGCTGTCGAGCAGGGCGAAGCCCCACATGCCGTTGAGCATGGGCAGCGCATCCATGCCGCGATGTTCGAGCAGGTTGAGCAGGATTTCGGTGTCGCTGGTGGATCGCAGGGGCACGTCGGCGGGCAGGTGCTGTTTGAGTTCGAGGTAGTTGTAGATTTCGCCGTTGTAGGTCAGGGCGTACCTGCCGTCGCGGGTGAACATGGGCTGCGCGGCATGGTCGGAGAGATCGAGTATGGCCAGACGATTGTGCGCGAGCACTGCCCAGGGCCTGGACGATTCGATGACCGGACGCGAGGCGTCCGTCGCCCGCAGCGCGCCGCGCTCGGTAAACGCGACGACATTCTCGCCGTCCGGCCCGCGATGCCGCTGGGCGCGCGACATCCGCCGCACCGCGTCCACCGGAACCGGGCGATCCGAAAACGACAAGATGCCTGCGATCCCACACATGATGCGCAGCCTTGCTTAGCCATAGATGAACACAGATGAACACAGATAAGAACAAAACACAGTCAACCAGCTTGCATGTTCGCCTGATGTCGATGTCAGCGTGGCAGTGTGTCGAGACATATTGTTGTTCTTTTCCCTGACTTATCTGTGTGCATCTGTGTGCATCTGTGGCTATATCACAATCGTCATGCCGCCATGGGCGGCGATTGGTCGGGAACGTCGGAGGATCGGGTCTGCCAGTTGAGGGCGGGGGCGACGACGCCGGGCCAGTTGCCTCGGCCGTGAGGATTGCCTCGTCGGCCCTGCACCACGGTGAACCGCAGATGCTCGCGTCCTTCCACCAGCGTCTTCATGCCGGGGATCAGCATGGCGACCGCCACGACGTACCGGCCGCAGTTCAGCAGCGAGGGCGGAATCGTCGCGCCGCTCACATACCGTCCCGGCTCCAGCGCGTCGTCATTGGCAGGATCCATCACGCTCGAAAACACCACGACGCCTTCGTCCGTCAGCACCTGCAGCACGATGCGGCAGCCGCGGATCGGCTGGCGGGCCAGATAGTCCAGCTCCAGATGGATCGGCTGATCCTGCTCCAGATGGCTGCTGACCTGATGCAGATCGTCGCGCAGGCGGACCGCCATCAGCCTTGCCTCCTCGCCCCCGGGCGCGGCAGCGGGATCGGTCCAGACCACTTCGCCGCTGGTGTCCGCCGGGGTGGCGGCGGCAAGATATTCACGCACGACCTGTTCGGACGGGCCTGCCGAGACGATCTGTCCGTCACGCAGAAGCAGGCATCGCTCGCACAGTTGCCGCACGGCCGTCATGTTGTGGCTGACGAACAACACCGTTCGCCCGGCGGTGCTGGAAACCTGCTTCATCTTGCCCAGACATTTGGCCTGGAATGCCGTATCGCCCACGGCGAGCACTTCGTCCACGATCAGGATGTCCGGCTCCAGATGCGCGGCGACCGCGAAGGCCAGCCGCACGGTCATGCCGGAGGAGTATCGCTTGACGGGCGTGTCGAGGAAACGCTCAACGCCGCTGAAATCGACGATCTCGTCGAATCGCTGGCGGATTTCCTTGCGGGTCAGGCCCAGGACGGCGCCGTTGAGGAAAATGTTTTCCCGGCCGGTCAGTTCCGGATGAAAGCCGGTGCCGACTTCAAGCAGACTGGCGACCCGGCCTCGAAGACGGACGGCGCCTTCGGTCGGCGGCGTGATCTGGGAAAGGATTTTGAGCAAGGTGGACTTGCCCGCGCCGTTGCGGCCGACGATGCCGATGGACTCGCCGCGCATCACGTCGAAACTGACGTTCCGCAAGGCCCAGAAGGCATCGTCGCCCCGCTCCGTCGCATCGCACGCCCGGCCTCGGATGCGCCGCCACAGCGACCGGCAACCACCCGCCACCGTGTCCGGCAACGTGCGGTCCGCCCGATAACTTTCGCCCAGGCGGTACCGCTTGCCCAGCGAGTCAACCTGAATCATTCCCTCCGTCATCCCTCGCTCCGAACTTCGTGAACTGGATTTAGCCGCAGATGAACGCAGATGCACGCAGATCAGACATATTCAGTGATTGACCACGAAGGACACGAAGATCACGAAGAAATCCGAGAAAATCAATTCAACAGATCGCATTTCTTTCTGTTCTTGACTTCGTGCTCTTCGCGTCCTTCGTGGTAAACAAGTTCTTTTCTCTTTGTCTTATCCGCGTTCATCCGCAGCCAACTTCTCTTGCTATACCGCATCGGCAAACACGGCTTGAACACGGTTGAAATAAGCGACACCGGCGGTCAGGAGAATCGTGCCGGCGATGGCCGAGCAGCCCCAGGAAGCCAGGTCGACCGGCTGGTTCATCGCGGCGGCGCGGAAGCCTTCAATCACGCCTGTCATCGGATTAAGCGTCACCAGCCACTGGTAACGCGGCGGCACGTTGTCCATGGTGTAGATCACCGGCGTAAGGAAGAACCAGACCTGCAAGAGCAGCGGCACGATGTGGCGGAAGTCCCGATAAAAAACGGTGGCAGCCGAGAGCAGCACGCCGACGCCGGTGGCCACGACCAGCGCGGTGATCGTCAGGGGAATCATCAGCAGCAGTCCGGCACCCAGGTGCAGGCCGTACCACGACATCAGGACCATCAGCACGCCGAGCGCGACGCCGAGGTCCAATAACGGCGCGCCGAGCGACGCCAGCGGCAGCACCAGTCGCGGAAAGTAGACCTTGCGAAGCATGTGCGCGTTGGTGACCAGACTGTTGGTCGAGCCGTTGACAGCCGAGGCGAAGAAAGTCCAGGGCAGCAGCGCGGCAAACACGAGAACAGGATCGCTCGGTCCACCGAGGCCGATCATCTGGCGAAGAAGCGTGATGACGATCATCAGGCCGACGGGTTGGACGATCGCCCAGGCCGCGCCCAGCAGCGTCTGCTTGTACCGCACCTGCACATCGCGCAGCGCCAGCATGGCCAGCAACTCGCGGTAAGACCAGAGTAAACCCAGGTCCATGCTCGGCCAGCGGTGCGGCGGCCGAAGCTCTCGGACCCAGGCATCCCCTCGCCTAGCGGATGCGGTCTCCCCTGCCCCAGCCGGCAGTGAAGGATTGTGAACCAAACGGCTCAAGTCGGCGTCTCCTGACGTCGCTGTCACACCCGTTACAAACGGTGCAATCAGCACCAACGTCATCGACCCGATGCCGACACGACTTAACCCCCTATGTGTCCGAATTCTGTCTTGAACCACATGCCCGCGCCCGACTCGACGAAGCACAAGTCGTGCGCCATGAATGATCCCCATGATCCCGAAAATCCGCCCTCGTCCGCCGGCTGCCCCATTTTCCGGCTGGTCCCGGCTCACAATAGCCTTCACCAGCGTAACTTAAGCTCAACGTCTCCTCCCATGATCCCCGTTGATCCGGGATCATCCGCATTGCGCCGCATCTCCTTGTAAAATCAAGTTTTACATGCTGATTTCACGATGATCCGCAACAGAGCGGCAAGGATCATCCGAGCAAGCTGCAAACCATTTTTGGCCCCGTCCGAGCCTGATTTCGCAGCTTGTGCGCAGGCTTCGAGGACACATTCCATCCATCACGAACCCCGGCAATAACTTCGGAACTGATGAATACACCTATACTTCTACCTGATCCTGCCTTGCTTTGTTCTGCTTCTGCCAGCCCGGAAGCTTCCTGCTGATGGCGGCAATGAATTGAGCGTGTGCATGGATTGAGGCTGGAAGAAAGTCCACGCCAGCGGTTTCCGCGTGCGCCACATGACCCACCACGCCAACGCGCCGACCGCCAGGCCCGGTCCCCAGAGCGGCCAGTAGATGCCCCGCCCGCCGCCGACCACTCATCAACCAGCCGCGAATGTTCGCCGCGTCAACGCCAAGGCTCCGGGCCGCCTGCGCCACTGTGTAGCCTTGCTGACGAATCAGCCGAACTGCCGACTCCTTGAACTCCCGGGTGTACTTCCGCCTGGGCATGATGTTCCGCTCCTTCGACAGCCATGATGCTGTCTGCCGGCGCGCCCACCATGCGTGGGAAAGCCCAACCCATGTCCCCGAACACCTGTAACCGATGTCTCCGGTCTATACACTGCGACCTCGTGAAGGACACCAAAAGCCCGCCGATGCACGGTACTCCGTGCTTCGGCGGGGTTGTGCTTGTGTTTCACATCTCTGAACGTCGGCGAACACTCAGTCCATTCACGCATCATCCGCCGACGACAGTTCCACGACGCGGTGGTTGAGCCGGTTTCCGCGAGTCCGGCATTTCGCCACCGGCACAGGCTCCGTCTGAAAAGGACACAAGTTCACGGAAACACGCACGTGTCTTGCGCCCGGATGCGGGAAGAATACCTTGTCGCTTCAAACAAGGAGTCCCGTCATGGTCATTGCCCGCGTCGCGCCGCGTCCCCGCATTGTGCCGGACATCTATCCGCTGCTGAGCCAGTGGCGGTATGTGGAGGAAAGCGTGCTTCGCATTCTGGCCGGTTGGGGCCGGTGCGCGGAGGATTGGGAAGACAAGCTGGCGGTGTGCTACCACGTCTGGCTGCAGGCGGAGATTGTCCACGCCATGCGTCAGCGTCTGGCGATGTATCCCGGCGGCAAGCCCGACCCGACTGTGCATGTCGATCTGCAGCACGCAATGGACCAAGTCATCCTCGCGCCGTCGTGGCCCGGCGCCATGGCCGGCGTGCATCAGGCGGTCAATGAAACGCTGACCCAGGCCTACACGAGCTACATCGCCGCATCGCATCCCGTCCACGATCGGCCCACGTTCGACCTGCTCCATCGCGTGCTGGAGCTGAAACGGATTCAGCGCAAGTGGTACGAAGGCTTTCAGCAGCGTCACCCGCATACGCCGACGCCGCAGTGGTGGAACAAAGTGCAGGGCGCGCTGCATCAGGCGGGGCGGTTCACCACGGTGCTGGAGCCGGTGATCGAAGCCGCGATGCCCTGCGGGAAAATGACGACGTTCCGCATGCCGCAGACGCCGGGTCGGGTGCGCAACTGGAACCTGGCGCCCAGCATCATGCCCATGATCGAACTGGACTGGTCGACCAGCGTGGAAACCCGCCGGCTGTTTTTCATGCTCGGCTACTGCTGGGAAATGGGCGTCGCCGAGGCGCAGTTGCGATGGATTTACCACGCGGACTTCATGCCGTGGGAGTTCATCTACGCCGAGGCGCGGCACATGTGGGACGAATCCCGCCACGGCGACAGCGGCTACCACCGTTTACGCGACTTCGGCTTCAATTTTGAACACTTCGGCTACAGCAGCTACGGCGCCACCGGCGAAGGCGTGCTGGAACCCATGACCCCACGGGATGTTTATGAGGCGTTCTACGGCGTGACCCAGATCGCCGAGACCGGCTACTTCGAGACCAAACGCTACTGCTTCGAGGATTTCCAGGCCTGCCGTGATGACGCCTCGGCCCAGATGATGCAGTTCGACATCATCGACGAGACCAGCCACGTGGAATATGGCCGAATCTGGCTGGATGAAATGGCGGCGCGGGCAGGCGTGCAGGAAGACTACCGCAAACGCGGCGCGACGGACCGCTCGCAGGCGCGGCTCAAAGCCGAGCAACGCGTCGCCGGCTACCGCGCGGCAATGGAAGGCAACACCATCGCCACCGCCGAATCGCCCCGCCACGGCGGCGACAGCGTCAACCCCGGCTTCCACGCCCCGGTCGATGCCCTGCGCAACGAAGTCGCCTGGAAGCATTACCAGTGGATGCTCAGCGAGATCAAGGGCCAGTGTCCGCTGAAAGCCGTGGACGACGTGCCAGCCAGGCCGTTCCTGCCCATGTGACCGGGAGTTGTGCATGGAGCATGTGTCTCCAATGCCGCCGCATGGAGGCGGACAAGCCATTTCGCGCTGTTTTGTGCCTAATTTCGCACATTCACGTCGGCTTCGCGGGCATTCCTCCTCCGCGTCCGCGACGCAATCCATCCCAGCCGCACCGTCTTCGGTGCGGTCTTCGCGTCACACTGATGAGCAAAAAGATCGCACCTCGCTGCCGTCCCCACGAAGCGCCGCGACATGTCGAATTCACCCGCCATTGCCCTGAACATCGAACCAACGAGCGCATGATGCGTCATGCCGGTTGTCCCCGCCTGGTCTTCGTGATACACATAACCCCGCACCGCGAACCCGCCGCCAAGCCGGCGGCAATGTCCGGGAGTCTCGCCCATGCTTCGTCATCCCTTTCACCACCGTGACGCCGGCCTGTCGCTCCGGTCGTCCCTACACGAGCTTACTGACCCACCCACGAAAACCAAGGCTTTGCCGCTGAAAATTTCGCTATTGGGTTCTGACACCTTTGATTTTCTGGAACGTTTAATGGCATACAACAAGATCACTAACCGATGTATACCATTCGCGTCCAATAGTTGATTCAACTGTTTCGGCGGTATCAGCCGATGAAAGCAAGGGCTGGGCGATGGATCGTCCGGCGGCGGAAGTGACGCTTCGTTGGCAAGGATGCCGGTATGGTT
>JADLAP010000158.1 GCA_020848195.1 Phycisphaeraceae bacterium | reverse complement strand
GGGTTACCGTCACATCGACTGCGCCGCGGTCTACGGCAACGAGCATCTGATCGGCCCCGGACTCCGCGCCCTGCTCAACGACGGCGTCGTCCGGCGCGACGAACTGTGGATCACCTCCAAGCTGTGGAACGACAAACACGCGACGAAGGATGTGATTCCCGCGTGCGAGCAATCGTTGCGCGATCTGCGGCTGGAGACGCTCGATCTGTACCTGATCCACTGGCCGTTTCCGAACTATCACCCGCCCAGATGCAGCGTCGCGTCGCGCAGCCCCCTGGCCAGGCCCTACATCCACGACAACTACATGGCGACCTGGCGACAGTTGGAAAAGCTGGTCGAGCAGGGCAAAGTCCGGCACATCGGCACGTCGAACATGACCATTGCCAAGCTTGAACTGCTGCTGCGCGACGCGAGCATCAAGCCCGCCGCCAACGAAATGGAACTGCATCCCCATTTTCAGCAGCCCGATCTGTTCCGCTACGTTCAGAAGCACGGCATCGTCCCAATCGGCTACTGTCCCATCGGCTCCCCGGCCCGGCCTCCGCGCGACCGCACGCCCGAGGACACCGCCCCCACGGAAGACCCGGTCATCCATCGCATCGCGGCGGAAGCGGGCATCCATCCCGCCACACTCTGCGTCAAGTGGGCGGTACAGCGCGGACAGATTCCCATTCCATTCTCGACGAATCCGCGCAACTACATGGCGAACTTGCGAGCCGCCATCACGCCGCCGCTGTCGGCGCAGCAGATGCGTGATATCGCCGCCATTGACCGCCGTTGCCGGCTGATCAAGGGGCAGGTCTTCCTCTGGAAGGATGGCCAGACGTGGGAAGCGTTGTGGGACACCGACGGCAAGATCACGCCTGCATGACGTCTATCATCCATCACGGTCAAAGGCGTGAAGACGCGACAAGTCGCGGCGCTTCGTCCAGACCGATTTTCCCTGTCTGTCAGGCGAACGTCACCTTTCCGCGACCTGTTCCGCCGCGGGGCAATGTGTGGGGGAAGTCGGGGTTGAGCATCAGGTGACGCTCATGCACGAGTTGCCGGGGATCGGGATACGGCATGAAATGTCCCGGCGTGGTCGGGTCCGGCTGTTCCACGTTCCCCACCGTCAGGCCGGCGACCACCGGGTTTGCGTTAGGATTGAATACTTCCTTCCACCCCTCCTCCGGCGATTGGCCGCGGGGCCAGGTCAGGGCCTTGGGGCCGACGGAGACGAGATATTGCGGCAGATTGTCCTTGCTCGCCACGCCGGGTGTGAAATTGAACCGAACGTTGTGGATGGACAGATTTTCAACGTTGGCGCAGATGTCGAACACGCCGTCGGTATAGGGATCGTAATGTTTGGCCGGGTCCATGCCGTCGACGACGATGTCGCGGAAGAACATGTCGGACATTCTGCCGATGGGGTCGGCGTAGTCGAGTTCGGGTTTACCGAGATTCGGCTGGTCATACATTTTGATGGTGTGCGCGCCGCGGATGTTGCGGTAGACGCAACGACGGATGTCGCAATCGATGGTCTGGCCATCGGGGAAGATTTTCGTGCCGGGCAGGATGCGAAGCTCGGACCACCGGTAACCGGGCTGGAGTTCGACGTCTTCGACGAGCATGTCAGTGATGGGGCCGAAGGTCAGGCTGCTTTCCGCCCAGTCCCAGGCATTGAGCGCCACGGCATCATCGTTGGTTTTACCGGCAATGTGACGGATGATGCCGTGGGAAGAAGGTCCCTCAATGTGCACGCCGTCGGCTGTTTCATCGAAGTGGATGGATTCGATAACGAAATCTTTCGCGTTGCCGCATTGGATGGCGAAGGTTGAGCAGTCGCGGAAGGCGACGTTGCGCACCACGAGATTGGTGATGTTGTGGAGCAGGAACATGCCGCGTGCGCCGAGCATGGAATCGTCAAGGTCATACGCACCGCCCTGGCCCCGGCCTTCGTTGCGTTGATCGCTCCAGATGCCGCCTTCGATGAGGATGCCTTCGTCCGCTCCCTCGCACCATTGCACCGGCCCGGTCTGGGAAAACACCACGCCGGCGTTGCGCACGAGACAGATGCCGATTTTGCCCTGAATCAGGCGGATTTCCGCTTCCGCATCCGCCACCAGCCGGTTGCCGCTGCGCAGCACAATGGAGCGGTCGATGTAGATCGGCTCCGCCATCCGGGGGATCATCACCGAGCCGTGCTCGTTCAGGCATCGCTCGATCGCGTCCGACCAGACCATGCCTGTGACATCGTGCGGCTGCCCCAACGACCGGGACGCGGCGTCCCACGCCTGACGCCAGGTCCGGCGCTGCGCCAGATGGGCGTAGTCCGTCAACCGACCCAACGGCCTGGATTCGTCAATGCGGATGCGTTGTTCGGTTTCCAGCAACTGGCGATGCAGGTCGTTCTCATTCATGGCGGCTCATCCGTTGTTCAATCGTTAGGTCATGCGGTGACAAGCCGAAAGACTAACGTGAGTTCCCAACTGCCGCAATGGTCGGATGACGTGGATTTCGACATCAGACGCGACAAGTCACGGCACCGCGGCCTGTGACATGTCTTGTCACAGGTCCACGGCGGGTTTATGCTCCATGAACATGGACAACGCCACGATTTTCGCCGAAACGATATCGCACTACCTGGCGCCGATCCGGGCCTACCTCGACGATCCGACCGTCACCGAGGTGATGATCAACCGCTTCTGCGAAATCTACATCGAACGTGGCGGCAAAATCGAGAAAATCCCGGCTCAGTTCGCCGACGAAGAAGCCTACGACGCCGCGATCAACAACATCCTCCAGTTCACCGGCAAGAGCCTTTCCGATCAGGCCCCGCTGGTGGACACCCGGCTGCCAGACGGCTCGCGGGTGCATGTGGCCAAGACGCCGTGCGCCCGGTTCGGCACGGCGGTGACCATCCGCAAGTTCAGCAAGTCCACGCTCGACATGGACAAACTGGTTGAAATCGGCTCGCTGACCAAGCGGGCGCGGGAATACCTGAGCATTGCCGTGCATGCGGAGCAGAACCTCCTCGTCGCCGGCGGAACCAGTTCGGGCAAAACATCGCTGCTCAACGCGATGTCGGCGTTCATCCCGGCGGGCGAACGTATCGTCGTCATCGAAGACTCGGCTGAGTTGCAGTTGCGGCAGGAGCATGTGATTTCGCTGGAAGCACGGCAGCCGGACCGGTACGGACGCGGACAGGTGACGATCCGCGACTTGTTCCGGGCAAGTCTGCGACTGAGGCCCGACCGGATCGTGATCGGCGAAGTGCGCGGCGGGGAAGCTTTGGACATGATCCAGGCGATGACCAGCGGCCACGGCGGGTCGATGGGCACGCTGCACGCCAACAGCCCGTCCGACGCGCTCAACCGACTGGAAACCATGGCCATGATGAGCAAGGTGGACCTGCCCTTGCACGCGCTGCGTGCCCAGATCGCCAGCGCCATCGACCTGGTGGTGCAGATGAGCCGGCATCTCGGCGGCAAGCGAATGGTCACGCAGATATCCGAAATCGAGCCGGTCAATGAGCATGGGCAATATCAGTTGCGTGACATTTTCATGACCATGCCGGTGCGCGATCAAAAAGGACGCAAAGCCCTGCAATTAAGTTGGACGGGCATACGTTCTTCCATGGCGGGAAGACTGAGGCCGGCCGAAATGAGGCTGGCCACGGAACTGACCAAGGAACTGTTCACCGCATAAGTCCTCGGAAGCAGCGTTGATGAAAAGCGCATCCCGACAACCCGCGACAGGCAAACTCCGACAGGCCGGCGCGTTGGCGGGTGAACTGGCGACGGATCAGCAGGGCGCTACGACGCTGGAATGGGCCTTGCTGCTGGGAGGCGTGGGCATTCCGATGTACTTCGCCATCCAACTGATGATGAATCTGCTGATGTCCTACTACGGCATGATGACGACGCTCAACGCCCTGCCTCTGCCGTAGCGCAATCACGCGAAACGAACCGCGCCGAGCCGGCGCGGGAAACGACACGGAACTTCACACGCATCGTCGAAAGGAAGAGCAATCATGGAACGCATCACTCGCACCTTCAAGCTGGCCGGCCGGGGTCTGATGGACCTGGTCCGCGATGAACGCGGCGCGGAAGGCCTGGAAAAGCTGCTCATCATCGGCGCGATCGCCCTGCCGCTGCTGGGCGTGCTGATCTACTTCCGCAAGCAACTGGTCGAACTGCTGCAGACCCGCTGGAGCGAGCAGCAGAACGATCTTTCCCAGGACAATCCCAGCCTGCCCGTGAACTGAAACGCCTAACTTTCGCGGACGGTCGGGGAAGCCCGTCCATCCGTTTTGCAGATGGAAATGGATGACGGATTGGCTGAGTCATCTCCCTGGATACGGTTTGTGTTGCTGGCCGCGGTGCTGACGGTCGCGGCGATCACGGATTGCCGGCGAGGCTTGGCTCCGAACTGGCTGACGCTGCCCGCGATTGCGGGAGGCTGGGTTCTGTCGGCGGCGCTCGGCTGGTTTGAAGGCGGCGCGGCCGGGGCGCAGCAGATGGCGATGGACAGCCTCGTCGCCACGCTGGCCGGGTTTGTGCCGATGGTCGCCGTATACTGTCTGGGCGGCTTCGGTGGCGGCGATGTGAAACTCGTCGCGGCCTACGGCGCCATCACCGGCAGTAGTTTGTGCGTCCTGAACATGGCGGTGTACAGCCTGACCCTGGCGGCGATCATGGCGGTATTTGTGATGATCCGCAGCGGCAGGGTGAAACAGACGTTCGGCCGGCTGACCTCGGCGCTGTTGTCCATAGTCGCCCGATCCAAGCCGGTGATACCGGAGGATGGCCCGCGTGTGCCGTTCGCCTTGGCCGTGGCGATCGGCGGTATCCTCGCCGGCGTCGAATGCCTCCTCGGCGCGGCGATGCCGTGGTCGTAACCCCCCTGCTTCGCTCGTGCGAAAGCGTCCTGATCGGGCATCATCATGGAAGCTTACAATGAGTTGGTTTGATCTCAGGTAACCGCACATGAACCATGGCATGACGAGCCGCGACCGTAAGGGAGCGGACCACCTGCAGACAAGGGGGTGCGACGCAAACACCAACACCCCTGGCGGCTGCACGTTGTCCGCTCCCTTACGGTCGCGGCTCGTGGAATGCAGAGGCGGTTGCACATCGGCCATATCGCTTGCGCGCGACACGCGGGCCACCGCCATGCTCGAGTTCGCCCTCGTACTGCCTTTCCTGCTGTTCATCGGCATGTTGCTGGCACAGACCACGCTGCTGATGAGCGGCAACCTGTTTGTACATTATGCCGCGTTCGCGGCGGCGCGGACCGCCATCGTGGTCATACCCACCAGCGTCACGACATCGAACACCGACCTGACAACCGGCGAGCCGGCCAATAAGATCGACTGTTCGACGCAAAATCTCAGCGAACAAGGCAAACTCCAGCGCATCCGGCGCGCGGCGGTGTTCGCCGTGCTTCCCGTGGCGGGCCGTCTGGAAGGTTCCGACACCGATCAGACGCGGACGCTCGAAGCCGGCCTGCGCGAGCTGTACAGCAGGAACGGCGGAAACTCACCGGCCTGGGTTTCCCATCTGGCGGCAAAGCGATTCCGATATGCCGACGCTCACACGGAAGTCCGTCTCGTCCGCACCCGATCGGACGCCGAAGGCCGGATGGTTTTCACCGAATTGACTGGTCAACACGCCTTCGGCCCTCGCGAGCCGATCACTGTCCGCGTGCTGCACAACCTGGCGCTGACCGTCCCGTTTGTCCGCCACGTTTTTGCGGGTCACACGGTAGCCACGG
>JADLAP010000351.1 GCA_020848195.1 Phycisphaeraceae bacterium | reverse complement strand
GTGCGGGTTCGACCCCCGCCTCCGGTACCATCTACTCGTTCTCTTGCGCCCATGTATTCAGGACGTCGCGGCTGCCGCCGTCCGCCCCCGGAGCCCCCCCTCCCTCCCCCGCTCTCCGGTCCACCTCCGGTCCAGCCCCGCCGTGCGGGCGCGGTTCTGACAGTCCCAAGGCCTGCCGACCGCCGCGTTACCCGTAGCCGGCAGGCGTAACTCCCGCCCGCGAGAGGCCACCAGGCGTCGTGGCAGGCAGAACGGCAACGAATCAGCGGCGATAGCGGCAGGACAAAGACAGGGGCAAGGCCACTTCGTGTGCCCCAGGAGGAAAGGGCCGTTCTCGTGAAGTCCGGCCTCGTATCCGGACATGACGCCCGCATTTGTGTCCGGATAGACGTAGCGCCTCGCCTGCGAGGTCCGCATCCGGCCATCATGTCCACTTGACTGTCCGGGCAGCAACGCGTTCAGCATGCGGCTGTCTGTTGAAGGGACCGGTTGAGTGAACGAACAATGCGGGGTATAGTAGTTGCATGACAACGTTACTGGAGAAGGCGATCAACCGGGTTTCCGTTCTTCCTGCCAAGAAACAGAATGCGTTCGCGCGCCTCCTGCTGGCCGAGTTGGACGCTGAGACGCAATGGGACGCGTCGTTCAAGTCCTCGCAGCATGAGTTGGCGATGTTGGCCAGCGCTGCTCTGGCCGAGCATCGTCAGGGCAAGACGCGGAAGATGGACCTCCGGCATGACATCTGAGACGACGCAGGAATTCCGCGAGCGGTTACGCGGTTTGCCTGACTCGGTTCGGGCCTTGGCGCGTCAAGCTTATCGCCGTTGGGAGTCTGATCCCCGGCATCCATCCCTTCAGTTCAAGCGCGTGCACTCCCAGCAACCGGTCTATTCGGTTAGGATCGGGCTTCACTGGCGTGCCGTATGCGTTCTGACTAAAGACGCCGCGATATGGTTCTGGATCGGCTCTCATGCCGAATACGACAGCCTGATCACACAGATGCGACGCACCTGAGTCGAGGATAGGTACCCAATTCCTGTACCGCTGCGCTGTGAACGCGTACGACAGGCCGGGATCTCTCGCGCTGGCGAAACCGCTAACTTGAGACAGCCCTGCACCGGCCCCACGCGTGCTTGCATCCGCGGCGGCGCGGTGTATGAGTAACGGCTGCCGTCAGCGACAGGCCAGCGCCGACGGCCAGCGCCGTCAGCCGTCAGGACGGAACGGCGCGGAATGGCCCGTGCACAGCAAAGGACACCACATGCCCACGAAACTGAAGTCCGGCGACACCCTCCTCTTCATCGGCGACAGCATCACGGACTGCGGCCGCCGCGGCGGCGAGGCGCCGCTCGGCGGCGGCTACGTCAAGCTGGTCAGTGACCTGCTGGCCATCCGCGAACCGGAGAAGACGCTGCGGATCATCAACAAGGGCATCGGCGGCGACAATGTGCTTGGCTTGCAGAATCGCTGGAGCGACGACGTCCTGCGCCACGAGCCCGACTGGCTCTCGGTCAAGATCGGCATCAATGACCTGCACACCGCGGTGCGCGGCCAGGCGGACGGCATCACCCCGGAACGGTTCGCGAAGGCATATGACGAGATCCTGGCGCGGACACGCGCCGCCCTGCCCAAGTGCCGGATCCTGCTGATCACGCCGTTCTATATCAGCATCGAGACCTCGCCGAATTCGTTCCGGCGGCAGGTGCTGAACGCGCTGCCGGCCTACATCGGCACCGTCGAACAGATGAGCCGCAAGTACCGGACCCGCCTGGTCCGCACTCACGACCTGTTCCAGCAGTTGCTCAAGACGCACGAGGCCGACCGCTTCTGTCCCGAACCGGTACATCCGAACCTGGCGGGG
>JADLAP010000157.1 GCA_020848195.1 Phycisphaeraceae bacterium | reverse complement strand
CATCGAGGTGTTCTACAATCGTGTTCGACTGCACAGCACGTTAGGCTATGTGAGCCCCGAAACGTTCGAGGCCAGCCTGACTTAATCCCCCAAGGCGCGCCCACTGTTCGTGGGGAAGGCCAATCATGCGTTCGTTGGTTCGATGTTCAGAGCAATGGCGGGTGCATTCGACATGTCGCGGTGCTTCGTGGGAACGGTAGCGAGGTGCGATCTTTTTGCTCATCGGTGTGACGCGAAGACCGCACCGAAGACGGTGCGGCTGGGATGGATGGCGTCGCGGATGCGGAGGGGGAATGCCCGCGAAGTCGACGTGAATGTGCGAATTCAGGCCCAAAACGGGGACGAAATGGGTTGACCGCCTCATGCGGCGGCATGTTTCGCGCTCATGCGGATCATTGGGGGAATAATAGGCTAAATGTATGGAATCAAGAGGATTGCGGCGATTGGCGGATGATCCGGGATCATGGGAGATCATGGAGGGGGTTCCGCGACGATGATTGGCTTAAGTTACGCTGGTGATGGCAATTGCGAGGATGGCAGGGCGAAAAATGCGGGCGTCGGCCGGCGCAAGGCGGATTTTCGGGATCATGGGGATCATTTCGGCTCATTCGGCGCGAGGTTAAAAAATGTAGATACCGCAATGTTCAATAGTTGTGACGCGAGGGCTACGCCGAGGATGGCGCGGTGATGATGTGATGATGAGGCTTGATGTGGCGAAAGAAGTGCGATTCACATGCCATGGCTGCACGCGGCAGCCATGGCCATGGGTTCGACGCTCTTGCGGTCCATGCCGCTGAGCAGTCCCCGGCAATTGGCCAGAAACCGCTGCATGGTGGGCTGGCGAGTCGGGGTGCCGGCCTATCAATTTGACGCGATCCCATTGCCGTCACGCGCGTCGTGAGGCCTAATCTTTGGCTGCAGATGACGAGCCACGCAGGCGGCTTGTGGGTGGCACTCCCTCCAATGTGCAGCTCAATCATGATAGTAAACCATCTTGTGATTCCTTGACCGGTTCGGGACCGGCCGGTATGTTGCCCGCAACCGGCTCGGGGGTTGTCCTTGAGCCACATGAGCGGTTCCAGTGGGCGGCTAAACAGAGGATCGCGGCGACAGGGAGTAAGGCGGCTAGCTGGACCCACCGCGCAGCCTGCTTGTCCTGAAGTCTCGCGTCCATCACGGCCGACCACGGGGACCAGGGATCCCGCCAGTGGGAGGATGTCGGATGAGTGGTCATGCACGTATCGGGTTCATGGTCATTTTGGCGATGGCGGCACTGATGGCGGCAGGGGCTGGGCAGGCTGCGGCCGATGATACGGCGTACGTGGGCGAGATCCGGATGGTGGCATTCAGTTACGCGCCGACGGACTGGCTGCCCTGCGAAGGCCAGGAGTTGGAGATTTCCAAGCACACAGCGCTCTACTCGCTTCTCGGCACGACCTACGGCGGGGACGGCAGGACCAACTTCAAACTGCCGGACCTGCGGGGCGCGACGATCAAGGCGGGTGATCGGACGGTTCCGGTCAAGTACATCATTTGCGTGTCGGGCCTGTATCCGCAGCGGCCGTGACCATGCCAATGCGGGGTCAGGCATGCGGTGGAAATCCTTCGCTTTCTTCGAGGGATTTCCCGAAACAGCCGCGACGCCTTCGCGGCCGCCTGTTCCTGTCATCGGCCAACCGAGGCTGGCCTTTCGGCAGCCCCCAAACAGGGAGCATGACCATGAGAATGCGTTTATCGCTACTGGCTGTTTTCTGGCTTGTGCCGGGTCTGGCTGCGCTGGCGGATCCGCAGCACCAGGTTCTGTATTCCACCGCGACAAGTCCGGGGATGCAGGCGATCGTCGTCAAGCTGCAGGATCCAGCGACGAAGGCGGTGCCCTACGACAAGCTCTGCGCCGACAGCCGCTATTACGCGCGTATCGCCCCGCGCCAGCACACGCTTGAGGCCGACAATCGTCTGCGGGACGGAGCGATCCTCGGCACCAAACCGATGGTGTTCCTCACCACCCCGGAAAGCCTGTACGGCAAGAACCTCGTGGACGTCTACCTCGACATCGGTTACGAAGCTGAAGACATCCTCCGCTGGCAGCGCGACATGGCGATGGTCGCCATCCTGTTCCGTTACCCCGACCACGTGGACCCCACGCCGATTCTCGATGGCGTATTGCCGGAGGACTGGCGCAACAAGGTGTATGTTCCGACGTGGGACAATGTGATTGCCGTGTTCGGCAGGTTGGCTGCTCAGGCGAGCATTGATCCCAAGAAAGAAGGGGAGTTCGCGCCCTGGAATCTGACGTTCACCAGCGAGGCGCAGCGTCAGTTCGTCCTGAGCTTCCCCGATGAAGGGCTGCTTCGGGTCAAGACGGCCGGCTACGCCACGCTCAAGCAGATCGGCGGAGCCGACGCACTGTATCGCAACCTGCTGGAAAAGAAACTGAGCATCTTCGAGCACTTCCGCGGCAACGGACGCACCATGAACGAACTGATCGACCCGGACGGCGCCAAACGCACGACCGGGCTGTACGAACTCATCGGCCCCAACGCCAAAGTCAAGGACTTGCCGGAGGTCGTTGTAATCGACCTGGGCACGCTGGTGATGCGGGAACAGTACACGGCGGTCGGGAAGTAGAGGTCGGGACAGGAAGATATTCCATCAACTCCCTGGACTTGCCTCCGGTTCCCGCAGGTCAAAGTTCAACAGACGTTTTCCCGGCCTCACCTTCACGGCGGAAGGATCAAGGTCGGCGTCACGACCTGCCGCGTGGGCTTGGAGGGCGCGATGCGGTTGTCCGCGGCGTGCAGGGCCAGTTCCGCCGCGGCCTGCGCCAGTTCCGTCATGGGGAACGACACATGCGGCAGAGCCGGGCGCCAGCTTTGGATCAAGCCCGTGCCGTCGAAGCCGATGACCGGGCAGGCGGCGAGGGCGGCGGGGCGTGACAGGAGCAGACCCATCGCCGCGATGTCGTTGTACGCCGCCGCGGCCGTGACGCCTTGGGCCTGCATGTGGCGCCAGGCCTGCTCGCCCGACCGCGAGGCTGCGGGGAGATCCCAGCTTGCGCCGTCATAGGCGACGCCGAGGGTCCGCAGGCCGTGTCGTGCCGCGATGGTTTCGAAGAGGATTTGCCGGTGGGAAGGCATGCCCGGCCTCGGCGGTGTCGGGCTGTAGTAGCCGACGGTACGGTGTCCTACGCCGGCGAGGTGGGTTGCGATCTGTTCCAGGCCGGCCTCGATGTCCAGGTGAACCTTGTGTCGTCCGCCTTCGCACCAGCCCAGCCAGACGATGCGGTCCCGCTGTGCCGCGACCTGTCTGGGCGCCAGCAGATCCCGACCCTCGGCCCAGACCAGCATCGCATCCACCGATCGCCCCATCAGGTTCCGCACGATCCGCATGTCCTGCGCGGGATTCGTCTGAGCGTGCGACGCCAGGAGCATCGCATAGCCCCGTGCGGCGAGTTGTTCTTCCAGCGCGATAGCCAGCTCGGCGAAGAAGGGATTGCGCAGATCGCCGGCGAGGAAGCCGATGGCCATCGTCCGCCGGGTCTTCAGTCGCTGGGCGTCGCGGTCGGGCGCGTAACCCAGGCGCTGGGCGACTTCCTTGACGCGCCGCTGCGTGTCGGGGCTGAACCGGCTGTTGCCTGCCACCTGGTTGAGAATGCTGGCCACCGTGGTGTAGTGGACCCCGGCATCCTGCGCGACCTGTTTGAGCGTGACTTTCACAGCCGCATCGTACCGTCAAGGACGATGGGGTTGCGAAGGATGGGGAGCAGGACGGCTCTGTCGCGGCGGGTAGGTATTGTGCGAGAGGGGGATGGATCGCACGCATAGCACAATATCTGCTAATCATCAGTGCGCGTAAAATGTTTGTTTGTAACTGTTAACACAATAATATCGCATTATGTGTGAATGATCGTTGACAAATGTGCGAAATGTGTGACAATGTCCGTTATGGGACAGGAATCACTGACTGCTCCTGAAACCAACGCCTATCAGGCGGCGGACCCCGCTTCCCGTCTTCGACGTGAACTGACCGTGGCGATTGAATCGGGCGTTTTGAAGCCTGGCGAGCAGTTGCCACCGCTGCGCGAGCTGGCCCGGCAGTACGACACCTCATTCGCCATCGTGCGCGGCGTGGTCGAACAACTCGAACGCGATCAACTGGTGCAGATGCGACGCGGCAGCGGACCCTACATCAATCAGATGGTGCGGGCGACGACGGCCATTCGTCCTGCCGCGGCCACACCGGGGTCGGCTTTGGAATCCGTCGCCGCTGCGCAGGCGGTTGGACTTCATCTGCGGTTCAACGATCACGTGTACGGCCTGGTCGCGCACGATCTGATCGAACTGCTGCATCATCAGCGGATCAACACGGTCAATCTCGCACTGCCCCGGGATCTGGATCCGGAAAACTATCGCGGGCAGTTGAACATCTCCCAGTGGCCCCGGCTGCGGACATTTGTGACGCAGATGCCGGACTTTGCCGTCAACTACATCGACGCCCAGTTGCCGCGCGAGATCAGGCGGATCATGCTCCGCTTCGGGAGCGGATCGCCCTTGCCGCCCGGCTGGCACGTGGTCAGTTCGGACACGACGGCCTGCGGGCGGATCGTCGCCGAGCATCTGGTGGGGCGGGGGCATCGACGCATCGGACTGGTCACGCATTCCCGAACCATCCAGACTCAGCAGCCGGAGACGCTGCGCAAGCGCACGTTCGGCCACACGTCGATGATCGTCAGCCTCGGCGCCGCCCTGCGCGATCTGGGCCTGCGCGGCGCGATGTCCGTTCACTACATGCTCCGCTACAACGCGCTGCACCCGGACCGTACCCCCGACGCACAGTTCGGCGGCAAGGCCAGCGACGACCACATCGCACGCTGGCTCAACGCGCCCAACCGGCCCACCGCCATGGTCGGCACCGATTTCCTGCTCTTTCACGTCAAACGCGTCGCCGAAGGGATGGGCCTGCGCGTGCCCCAGGATCTGGAACTGCTGGGCATCGGCAACACGCCTTACAGCCAGATATGCGGCTTCGCCAGCATGTCCTACGACGAATCCGAAATCGCCAGGCAACTGGCGAATCTGATCCTCACCGACGACCGGACGCTCGGCCGATCGGTCCGACATCAACTCGTGCTGCCTCAACTGGTTCTTCGTTGACAGGAGATCACCCATCATGCTGAACGCCTCCGCCTTTCATCGTCGCCCAGCGGGATTCACGCTGATCGAGCTTCTCGTGGTCATATCCATCATTGCGCTGCTCATTGCCATCCTGCTCCCCGCCCTGAGCAAGGCCCGCGAGGCGGCTCGAAGCATCCAGTGCCTGGTCAACCTCCGGCAACTGGGCATGGGCTATATGTCCTACGTCAATGAAAGCAAAGGCCTGATCGTCGGTGCGCATTTCGGCACCAACGGCATCGGGCCTGGCTACATGCGATGGCACGCCGCCAGCGCCTACTACCTCGGCCTGATCTCCCCCATGTCGGACACCAGCTATTACAATCTGGCCACGCAGTCCAAGTATGGCCCGTTCCGCTGCCCGTCCGACACCAGCCTCTACAACAACACCACCCAGTACAGCAACTATGGCTTCAACGGCCACTACACGCTGGAAGTCGCCACGAATGCCATCGGTCTGGACAAGCTGAAAATCGAACGGGTTTCCCGGCCTTCCAGCATCATGATGCTTCAGGACAGCATCAGCAATTACTACGGCGGCGACGGCAATTCCTATCGCGTCAATCCCGTCAGCGGCCACGTCAACTACACCGTTCTGGACCGGATCGAACGCCACGCCTCCGGCCACGCCGCCAACGCCGTCTTCGTCGATCTCCATGCCGCGTCCCTGAGCCACGAGTTCCTTTACACCCAGTACTACGATTCCGGGGCTTCGTTCTACCTCACCAACAATCCCTGATCCGGCCGCGACGTCGCTCTGATTCTCCTGGCTGTATCGCGGAGGGAAATCCGTGGCATCGCCCTCACGGGCGCTTGGCAAGCTGTTCGTCCGGTCATGTTTCGTGAAGGACTTTTCCGATGCGTATCAGTTGGTTGTACAGTCTGTGCGTCGTGCTTCTGCCGGCCCTGAGCGTTTCGGCGCAACCCGGGGTCAGTCAGTTCGCCAAGGGACTTGAAGACAGCGGCTGGGAAGCCAGGAGCGGCGAGGTCAAAACCGAACTCCAGGCTCGAACCGACGCCGGCGTCAAGCTCATCCGCGATGCCGGCCTGACGCGTACCATCACGCTGAATCCCGGCGTCTATGAGCTGACCGCGTGGGCCAGGGGGCAGGGGAAGCTTTCGCTCGATGCACGCGGCGAAGCTTCGGTCGCCATGACCCGTTCGCTGACCCTGCTGGAATCGTTCGGCCTGTACGGCCTGCTTTTCGCCGTCGACGGCGACAAGCCCGCGGCATGTCAGTTCACCCTGGAACTGCGCGGCGGTGAAGCGATCATCGACGACGTCGCCATCACGCCCGCCACAAAGCAACAAGTTCAGGTCTGGAACGATGCGCAGCGCAGCTACACGCTGCTGGGCTACTACGGCATCGATCCGCATCGTCCCGCGCCCACGCCCGATGCCCTGGCGCAGGACACCAGAACCGTCCAGCCTCTCACGCCCGAACAGATCAAAGCCTGCGCCATCCGCGAATCCGTCGTCTACTACGACAAGGAATACGATTCGCACTGGACGCAACATCCCGAAGAAGTCGCAAGGTTCTTCAGCCGGCGGGGCTTCGCCATGCTCGACACCCCGGCGATGACCGCTTGGCTCATCAAGCACACGAAAGACAACACCGCCACGGGAACGTCGGCTGTGTTCGCCACGGGCGTCGCGCCGCTGAATCTCGTCACCAAGCCTTACGACGACTGCGTTCTGGCTCGTTACGTCCAGGCCGGCGGCCGGATCGTCTGGGTCACCAATGTGCCGATGTACGTCGCACAGGGCGAAACGGACACCGCCGTCAGCCTTGGTGACGAGCCTCGCTGCGATTGGCTTGGCTTGTCCACGGATCGCAAAAGCTACTACGGGGCCAATGAGGTGGAACCCGTACTCACGCCGGCGGGCAAGGCATGGGGCCTCGAATCCTGCATGGGGCTGGTCCGTCCGGTTCTCAATCGAGGACTGGCCGCCAGCTTCGTCGAAAGTCCGGATGGCTCGCTCTGCGGCGTGGGCATGGTCAACCAGTGTCCAGCCAATCCGCTCAGCGGTTTCATTTTCGTGCCCGACAGCGTCAATCCGGGGCATACGGGTCTGTTGCGCAACGTCTACCGACTGGCGCGATGGTCCGGCTCGCCGGTGGAAGTGCCCGATGTTCCCGCGGAAAAGGCCACGGAACAGCCCTGGTCCGTCAGCTTGCGATTCGGCAGGGACAACCGCCGCTTTGTCTATCTGCGCGATGAGTACGTCCATCTCCATCTCAAGGTTCAGTCCAGACAGCAGGATCGACGGATCAGCGTCAGGCTTCGCATGCTCGACGGCGACAAGGTCGTCAAGCATTGGGAAGGGCAACTCGACTGCGCCAAGGGCGACAGCGAACATCTGATGCAGGCTCTGGACCTGGGCGGCCTGCGCCGGGCGATTTACAAGGTGATTGTCGATCTGACGTGCGATGATGTCGCGCAAACGCTGGAGCGCGAGCTGCGCGTGGCGGGACAGCCGGACCATGAGGGCACGCATGTCGCCATGTGGCTGAACGTTTCGCCGATCCGCCGCCGGGCTGATGAATTGATGACATGGCTGGTGGAGAGGGAAATCGAGCCGATTTTTGTCGATGAATCGGATTTGGGGCGAGACCTGTGCCTCTGGCACGGCCTGAGCTTTTCCGTGCGTCGTCACGGCGAGGCGAACGACGTGGTCAATCCCGAAGGCTATGACGCATTCAAACGCAATGCCGGGGGCGAGGTGATGCGCGTTGCCGCCGCCGGTGGCAAACGGGTTGCCCGAGGATACGCCAATCCGTTGCGTCGTCAGGCTGAAGCGGACGATCTGGGCCGGCAGATCGCGGAGGACAATCTGTTTCCCGCGTTCCGCCGGCGCGTGATGACCGGCGATGACTATTCCCAGTGGTTCGGCGCGGATTACAACCGTTTCGCCGTCGAAGGCTTTGAAGCCCGTTTCGGTCAGCCGATACCTCGTCCGCAGTCGATGATGGATGCCGACGGCCTGGTCAGTCCCCAGCGCCAGCCGGGCATTGTTCCCGACAACGATCCCTGGATGCTGGCGGCGAAGTACTGGAGCCGGGACATCCTCGGCGACATGGGCACGCGGCTGGCCGACGCCGTCCGCCGCAACACCGGCGGCCAGGGCAAGATCGGCCCCATCCCCGGCGGCATGCAGCTTCCCGTCATGCAGATGTGGAGCACGCAGTACCCGCCTTTCAACTTCGGCGACGACCACGGTTTTAACCTGGCTGGCTTTTACTACTACAACGCCTACTGGCAGCCGCAACTGGCCAATCGCTGGTGGCTCGAATGCGCCCGCATGGGCCACCGCGACATGGAACTGTGGATCATGCCCGACTGCTACATCATGGGCAACGACACGGCGTACTACCGGCAGAACTTCTGGCAGATTCTCTCCGCCGGCGCCGTGGGGCTGGAATATTTCACCCGTCAGGACCGCACGATTTCCTCGGAAAAGGCCGTGGTCGAACTGGCGCAACTCAGCAAAAAGCACGGACGGCTCATGGCGGCCATCCGGCCAGCACCGAAACAGGTCGGCCTGTTCATTCCCTTTGAGAACCTCGTCTATCAGGTCGAAAGCTGCTACGGTCTGGCGTATCCCTACTTCACGCTCCTTCAGGCCAAGGTGGACGTGGAGCCGACCTGCGCCGAGGAACTCGATGCCCAGTCCATTGGCCGCTACAAGGCCATCGTGCTGTCCCAGATCAAGCACCTGCGCCAGAGCAGCGTGAAACTGCTTGCGGACTACATCCAGGCCGGCGGCAACGTGCTGATCGACGACACCGTGCCCGTGGAGATCGACATCCCCGGAGCCACACGCTTGCCGGTCAAGCTCAGCAGCGGTCACTTCGACACCTACGGCGATCCGGACCTGATCGCCAAAGTGCGAAAGACCATGGAAGCCTACGTTTCTCCCGCGGCCTTCTGCGATGATCCGTTTGTCGTGCTCAACCGTTTCGAGGGCGATGGCCGGCAGTATCTCTGGGTCGTGCATACCATGACCGGCCCGGAATTCAGCGACATCCGCGCCGCGACCCGGCAGGGCGGCGACAAGGCGATGCCGCTTGAAGACAAATACGGCTACGGCACAACCACCTTCACCCCCCACATCTCCCTGCCCGACGACGGTTCTTTTCCCTATGACGTGATGACCGGCAAAGCGCTGCCCTTCACGCGCAATCAGGGCCGGATCGCTTTCGGCCTGATGCTGGGCAAATGGGAAGGCACGCTCGTGGCGATGCTGCCGCAGAAGCCGCGGGGACTGACGCTTCACGCGCCAAGTCAGGCCTGCCCCGGTCAGGATGTGCCCCTGTTCGTCACCGTCGACGGCCCACGCGGCGTGGTCGACGCCCTGTTCCCCCTGCATCTGAACGTGATCGATCCGGCCGGCCAGACCAGCGTGGAATACGCCAAACGCCTGCTCGCCGAACATGGCCAGGCGACGCACCGTTTCACGTTCGCCACCAACGACCTGCCCGGTCCATGGACCGTGGAAGTTTCCGACGCCTTGACCGGCCTGACCACACAACAGGTCGTCACACTGGCAATCCCCCAGCCTCAGACCCAGCCCTGAAGCTCATTCGCTTCGCCGAGGCCGTTTCATGCCGCATCGGGCATCGGCAAAGGCTGGATCGGTGATGCTCTCGACCTGACGCGGGCCGTCATGCCTGCGTGGGAGGGATGCGCGTGCCCGCATGGTGAGAGGATGACGACCCCATGCATTGACCCCGGCACGGGTGAGGTTTTTCCAGAATCCCAAGCGAGCTTGGCGTATCACGTGGTTATCATGCCGCCATGCCTCGAACTTTTTACATCATCGACGGCCACGCCCAGATTTTCCGCGCCTACTTCGCCATCCGCGGCGGCATGTCCAGCAGTGTCACCGGCGAACCGACCCATGCCGTCTTCGCCTTCGCCGGCATGATGTTTCAGTTCTTCGAGCAACTGAAACCCGAACGGGCGGTGATGGCCATCGACCTGCCGGGCAAAACCTTCCGCGACGAGCTGGACCCGCAGTACAAGGCCCAGCGTCCGCCGCCGCCGGAGGACTTTCACAGCCAGGAGCAGCGGATTTTTGAGATGGTTCGCCGGTTCGGCATTCCCATCGTCAGTTGTCCGGGTGACGAGGCCGACGACGTCATCGCCACGCTGACCCGTCGCGTGCTGGCTGACCCGGCACTGGCGGATGTGAATGTCCAGATCATCTCCAAGGACAAAGACCTTCAGCAGCTTCTTTCCGACCGTGTCGTGATGTTCGATATTCATCACAACGCCACGGTCGATGTCGCTGCACTCAAGCAGGAGAAGGGCATCACGCCCCAGCAGGTGGTGGACCTGCTGGCCTTGACCGGCGACACCGCGGACAACATCCCCGGCGTGCCCGGCATCGGCGACAAGACGGCTGCGCTGCTGCTCCAGCAGTTCGGCTCCATTGACGGCATCTACGCCCAACTCGACCAGATCAAGGGCAAACGCCGGGAAAACCTCGAAGCCTCCCGCGGACGGATGCCGCTGAATCGTCAGCTTGTGAAGCTCAAGGACGACCTGGAGCTGGATTTCACGCTGGACGACGCCAGGCTCAAACCCGTGGATGTGGCGGGGCTGCGGGCGTTGTTCACCGATATGGGTTTCCGTCGTCACGTGCAGGCATTGGACCAGTTCGCCCCGGCTCCCCCGGCTCCCCCGGCTCCCTCCGCTACCCAGGCTCCCATGTTCACGCGCGACGAAGACGCGGACGGTCTGTTCGCCATGCTCACGCCTATGGCAGAAACACCTGCGGAAAAAACTGTGGAAACACCGGCTTTCGTGCCCACCGAAGCCACCAGCCATTACCGCGCCATCACCACGCTCGCGCAACTTGACGCGCTGGCGCACGATCTCTCCCGCGCCACGCTCATCAGCGTGGATACCGAGACCATCGGCCTCGGATACGGAACCGACATCTGCGGCATCAGCATCGCCTATCCCGTCGATGCCGCCATTTGCGCCGTCTACATCCCCGTGCGTTCGCCCGATCCATCCGCGCATCTCGACGTCGCCACGGTGGTCGCCAAACTCAAATTCGTGCTGGAAAATCCGACCATCGGCAAGTGCGGGCACAATCTGAAATATGATCTGCATTCGCTTCGCCGGGCCGGCATCGAGCTGCGCGGCACGCGATTCGACAGCATGATCGCCGCGTTTCTGCTCAACATGCCCGCGCGCGGCATGGACGACCTGGCTCTGTCCCTGCTCAATCGTCGCAACAGTCCCATCAGTTCGCTGATTGGCGAGGAAGTCCGGGGCAGGCCGCAGCGCACGATGGATCAGGTTCCGCTGGATCAGATCACGGCGTATGCCGCCGAGGACGCCGATGTGACGCTCCAGCTTCACGACAAGCTGGCTCCGATGCTGGAACAGGATGGCATGGCGGACCTGGCGCATCGCGTGGAGATGCCGCTGGTGGAAGTGCTGGCGACGATGGAAGGCTGGGGCATCCGCGTGGATCCGGATGAACTTTTCCGGCAGAAAGAAGGATTTCTCGGCCGAATCGCGCAGTTGCGCGATGAGGTGCAGACCGCCGCCGGCATGCCGTTCAATCCGGATTCGCCCAAACAGCTCGCCGACGTGCTGTTCAATCAGCTTAAGCTGCCGGTGGTCAAGCGTGGCAAGACGGGGCCATCGACGGATGTGGAAGTGCTGGAAAAGCTCGCGGACTCTGACGACCTCACGGTCGAGCAGGCGAAGGTGCCCTCGCTGATCGTCGAATACCGGCAACTGACCAAACTCGTCAACACCTACCTGGATAATCTGCGGGAAAGCATCGATCCGAAGGATGGCCGGGTTCATGCGACGTTCCATCAGACGGGCGCGGCCACGGGGCGGCTCAGTTCCAGCGGGCCGAATCTGCAGAACATTCCCATCCGCACGGAGCTGGGCCGGCGGATTCGCAAAGCCTTTCTCGCGGAAACCGGCTGGAAACTCATCTCAGCCGACTATTCGCAGATCGAGCTGCGCGTGCTGGCTCATCTGTCGGAAGACGAGGGATTGCTCTCCGCCTTCGCCCGGGACGAGGACATCCACGCGGCGGTGGCGTCGCAGGTGTTCGGCGTGCCGCTGGGCGAAGTCACGCGCGAGCAGCGGAGCAGCGCGAAGGTGATCAACTTTGGCATCGTCTACGGCATCACCGCGTTCGGCCTGGCGCGGAGGATCGAGGGCCTGGACAAGTCGGCCGCCAGGGCGCTGATCGACAGCTACCGCGCCCGCTTCGCCGGCATCGACCGTTTTCTCTTCCAGTGCGTTTCGCAGGCGGAATCGCAGGGCTATGTCACGACGATCATGGGCCGGCGAAGGCCGATCCCGCAACTGGAAAGCCGCAACGGCCAGACCCGCGCTCTCGGCGAACGGCTGGCCATCAACAGCGTGGTGCAGGGCAGCGCCGCCGACCTGATCAAACTCGCCATGGTCAATCTGCAACGCCGGATCGAGCGGGAAAAACTGCCTCTTCGCATGTTGCTGCAGATTCACGACGAACTGGTGCTGGAGGCCCCGGATGCCGACGCCGAGGCGATGGCGCGGATCGTCAAGGACGAAATGGAACGCGCCATGACGTTGAAAGCGGCATTGAAAGTTGATGCCGGCATCGGCGCGGACTGGTTCGACTGCAAATGATGCGCATTGACCCTGATTAGCGGCGCGGCCGCCCCGGAACAGGCCCGCCCGTCCCGTTGGACATTCTCCATGCGTTGCGTACTCCTCGGCGACATTCACCTGTACCGGCTGCGGCTGCCGCTGTGGCGACTGTTGAGCAAACGTCTGCTGGGTCAGACGAATCTCTGGCTGCGCCGCAGGCATCGCTTTGATGGCAACTTGTTGGGGCCGGTCGTGGAGCATGTGCTGTCGCTGAAGCCGGATCGGGTTCTGCTTTCCGGCGACCTGACCACCACGGCCCTGCCGGGGGAGTTCGAGGATGCGAGCAAGGCGCTGGCACCGCTGACGGAAAAGGTTGAGACCGTGGCGACGCCGGGCAATCACGACCGGTACACCTATCCCTCCGCATGGCAGTGTCGCATGGAGCGGATGTTGAGTTCCCTGTGTCCCACGCGGTATCCGCACATGGTTGAACTGACGGAGCACTGGCGTCTGCTGGTGTTGGATTCCGCCGCGCCGAGGCTGCTCAGCAGTCGCGGCCGAGTCGGGCGGAAGCAGCGGGATGACATCCGCGCGTCGCTTGGCTTACTGTCCAAGGATTCCGGCCTGCTGGTGCTTTGTCACTACCCCGTGGTGGAGCCGGCACAGCTTCACCCGATGAAATGGCAGCACCGACTCGCGGACGCCGATGAGTTGTGCGGCGTGCTGCTGGAGTGTGCCGCCCGTGTGGTGTTTCTCCACGGCCATGTGCATCGGCCCTGGCATTGGCAGGGCAACGTTGCGCCGGGGCGAAACTGGATCGACATCAACGCCGGCTCGCCGACCTTCCGCCATCCCGCCACGCCGCACGGACAGGGATTCTGGCATCTGGACCTGTTGCCCAAGGCGAATCTGGAATGCACGCATCATCTTTTCGACGGCAGGCAATGGCGCTCCACGACGCTTAAACCTCCCATCCCCACCTGGTGGACGCTCTGAATCCGCGTCCGGGTGGCATTGGATTTGCAAACCGGCGATCATGGCTAAACTTTGACACGTATCCCCCGGAAGACCCCGGAAAACCCGGAGAACACTCATGTGCGGAATCGTCGGCTACGTCGGACGCAAACCCGTCGCCAATCTGCTGATTGAAGGTCTGAAACGGCTGGAATACCGCGGCTACGACTCGGCGGGCATCGCCGTCGTGACGGAGAAAGGCCTGAAGGTCGGAAGGTCCGTCGGCCGCGTGCGCGTGCTGGAGGAACTCGTTCAGACCACCGGCGGCTTCGAGGGCTTCCTCGGCATCGCCCATACCCGCTGGGCCACCCACGGCAGTCCCAGCGAACGCAACGCCCATCCCCATCGCGGCACGTCACGCAAGGGCGACACCATCGCCGTCGTCCACAACGGCATCATCGAAAACTACGTCGCGCTGAAAAAATATCTCACCGACAAGGGCCACGTCTTCGAGTCTGAAACCGACACGGAAGTCCTGGCCAAGCTCATCGCCGAGCTGTACGACGGCAACCTCGAACATGCCGTGCAGTCCGCCCTGCGCGAAGTCACGGGAGCTTACGCCATCGCCGTCATCAGCGATCACGAGCCGCACACGCTGGTCTGCGCCCGCAAGGGCAGCCCGCTGATCATCGGCATCGCCGAAAACGCGTATGTCATCGCGTCCGACCCCTCGGCCATCATCGCGCATACCACGCAGGTGCTGACGCTCGATGACTATCAGGTGGCCCGTCTCTGCGCCGGAGCTGCTGACCGCGCCAGCGGCGAACCCTGGGCTGTGGAGTTCCGCACCACGACCATCGACAACGTGCCCGTCAGCCGGGACGTGCAGGAACTGGAACTGGACCTGCAGCAGATCGAGCTCGGCGGCTACGACCACTTCATGCTCAAGGAAATCATGGAGCAGCCGGAGTCGATCCGGAACTGCCTGCGCGGCCGGATCGACCAGCGCGAAGCCAAGGTCGTCCTCGGCGGCCTGAACAAACTCGTCCGCGATCTCGTCCGCGCCAAACGCTTCCTGCTGACCGCACAGGGCACGGCCTACCACGCGGGCCTGATCGGCGAATACCTGCTGCAGGACCTGGCGAAAATCCCAGCCCAGTGCGAATACGCCAGCGAATTCCGCTACCGCAATCCGATCATTGAAGATGGCACGGTCGCGGTGGCCGTCAGCCAGTCGGGCGAAACCGCCGACACCCTTGCCGCCCTGCGCGAAGCCAAGGAACGCGGTGCCACGGCCATCGGCGTCGTCAACGTCGTCGGCTCCACCATCGCCCGCGACACCGATGCCGGCGTCTATCTCCACGTCGGTCCCGAAATCGGCGTCGCCTCCACCAAGGCCTTCGTCGGCCAGGTCACCGTCCTCACGCTCATCGCCCTCTACCTCGGCAAACGCCGCTTCCTTTCCGACGACGTCGTTCGCGCTTACCTGACCGAACTGGAAAAGATGCCCGAGCACATCCGCCGCGTGCTGGAACACTCGGACATGATCCACGACAGCGTCGCCCGCCACGTCCATCGCAACAACTGGCTCTTCCTCGGGCGCGGATACAACTATCCCGTGGCGCTGGAAGGCGCGTTGAAGCTCAAGGAAATCTCCTACATCCACGCCGAAGGCATGCCGGCGGCGGAAATGAAGCACGGCCCGATCGCGCTCATCGACGAGGGCATGCCCGTGGTCTTCGTCGCCACGCGGGGCAGCCAGTACGACAAGGTGATCTCCAACATCCAGGAAGTCCGCGCCCGCGGCGGAAGGGTGCTGGCGGTGGCCACCGAAGGCGACGACCACATCCACCAGTACGCCGACGCCGTCTTCCCCGTGCCGGACGTGCCCGAACCGCTGCAGCCGATCGTCACGGTGATTCCGTTGCAGCTTGTCGCGTACCACGCGGCTGTGCTTCGCGGGCTTGACGTGGACAAGCCCCGCAACCTCGCCAAGAGCGTCACGGTGGAGTGATGGTGTGGGACTGTTTGACGGAACGCCCCTGGACCAGCCGGTGACTTGCGAAGTCTGCGCGCAGCCGCTGAAGCAGTGCCGCTGTCCGCGCGACGGTCAGGGCAAGGTTAGCCTGCCGAAGGACCAGCCCGTCCGCGTGCAACGCGAAAAGCGCCGCGGGAAATGGGTCACCGTCGTCTTCGGCCTCGACCCGCACGCCACGGATCTGCCCGCGCTGGCCAAGGAACTCCGCGCCACCTGTGCCGCCGGGGGCACTGCCACCGAAGACGGCGTGGAAATCCAGGGCGACCACCGCGACCGTATCCTCGACATGCTGCGCCATCGCGGCTATCCCGCCAAAGCCGCCGGCGGATGATGTTTCAAATGAGAGCTGCGACATCTTCCGTCTCATCGCATCGCGGCAGGGCAAACGCCAGGCCATGAGGAAGCGGGCCTGGTTGTGGTCCTTCATCATTCGGGAATTGGGTATTCCGTTGACTCCAGTCACTCCGACTCCTTGGGTGGAGTGCCTGGGGCAAGAAGCTTGATTTTCACCCCCGCGGAGCCTGTTTTTGTCGATTTTGATCCCGATGATCCCGTTTTTCCGCCGATGATCCCTGAAGGATCAAAATCGGACCCTCGTCGAGCCAAGTCGCTGTCGCACACAGCTTTACGATTTGATCCGCCCGTGATCCCTGAATGATCCGGATCATTTGCTTCCGCGGCGAAAAAGCGGCTATTTCCCGATGAATTCGCAGCTTTTCCGCTT
>JADLAP010000156.1 GCA_020848195.1 Phycisphaeraceae bacterium | reverse complement strand
TACGTTTTAGACGTCGCCAGTGCGTAAATCGGCGCGAAAACGGGGCATTTTCATGGCTCCATCACCGTTTTCATCGCTGACTTGACCTTTTACTGGCTGCATTGGACCTGCATGAAGGCTCACCGCAGACGGATCAGACGCCACCGCGCACGGGCAAACGCATGTGGATGATCGAACGTTGACCGAATGCCCGAATGACCAAATCCCAGCACGTCCCATCACGGGCAAAACGTGATTGAGCGCCGTACCCTCTCCCAGCCTCTCCCTGAAAGGGAGAGGGGCAAAAGCCCTATGCATTCGCCCTGTTGGAGGTGTTCGGTCCGGCAGCGCCGGTAGCCACGCAGTCCCCAGGCGTGGTGCAACAGACTCGCGGACATGGCCTGACTCCTTCTGAAGTGTCGTAACTCCAGATGAGACAGACATGTCCACGTTTTTCAACCCCGCCTGCGCAAGAACCGGATGAACCCTTTTTGATCACACACGATAGGGTCAATACCCCCTGTCGCGGCGTACGGCAAGCCGGCAATTTCGCCAGATTGCCTTCTTTTTCCATCTCAACATGAGATTATTGTCGTTTTTGTTCTTGACTTAAAGGATTTGTTAATCTTAAAATGGAATAACCCGTCAGCAGTCGTGTGTGGCAGTTCGGCGAATTCTGGGATTCAAGCGTTCGGCATAGCGGTGATCAATGATTTTTTCGCGCAAATGTGCATATGCCATCCAGGCGCTGACACGGCTCACGCTGCTTCGCGGCGAAGGCTATCTGTTGCTGGAGCGCATCTGCGACGGCACGGATTTGCCGCGGCACTATGTGGCGAAGATTTTCAGCGACCTCAAACGTCGCGGACTGCTGACCAGCGCCAAGGGGCCTGGCGGCGGTTTCGCGCTGGCGCGGCAGCCGGACCAGATCACGCTGTTCGACATCGTGACGGCGGTGGACGGCGTGCAGGCGCTCAAGGAAGACCTGCCCGGCTTCTTCAGCGGCGCGGGCAAGACGATCTCCGGCACCGAAGGATGGTCGGCGGTGCGGAGACAGATCAACCGGCTGCTGACCGAGACGACGCTGGCGCAGATTTCGCAAGAGAACGAATCGGCCGCCGATGCCGCGGTGCCCAGCGAAACGACGATCACCCGCGTCAGCCACGCCAAAGGCAACGGTCACGGCCACACGACAGGCTGAGTTGTCTTTCCCCTTCATGCCAGTGAGTTGGATCACGCCGAGGCGATCTGCCCCGCGTGGCCGCATTCCGGACACGCCCGGCCCGCCAGTCCCACCATGAGATAGCCGCACTGCGGACATCGCGGCTCCTGCACCTGCACCGTCAGCTTCGCGCCGCAGCCGGAGCAAGGCGTCATCTGCCCCACGAGAAGTCTGTTGCGTTTGCCGCAGACCGGGCAGAGAAGTCTCGCCTCGCGCAGCACGACATGATCGTCCGCCACGATGATTTTGGGGGCAAAGCGAATCAGCACGCCGATGGCCAGCGTGCCGCAGGCGGCGATGATCCCCGCTGCGCCGGCGCAGCGGCCGAACGTCTCAGCCATCTGGTAGGTGGCGCGCGTGAACGTCGCGGCTTCCACCGCCAGCGCGGCGGCGAGCATGGCGAGAATTGTCGCGGGAATCAGCCATTTTCCGCCGACAGGCAGCGGCGCACGGATGACCAGATTGGCGTGCGCCAGCACGATGGCCATGCACGTGACGCCGGTGAACAGTTCCGCGGCGTCGCCGGTGCGCGTCCACACGTGGCCGATCCACATGGCGCAACCCGCGGCAGCGCCGAGGATGCCCAGCCAACGCCAATGCCGGCCGCGTTCCACGCCCACGCCCACCAGCAGCGCCGCGATCAGCAGACCATAGCCCCCCAGCGTGAAGCCCGTCTCCCACAGTTTGTTATCCCAGGGATACGCGCCCCACGCGGCCGTGAGGAAGATCGCCAACACGATGCCGCTGAGCGTCAAACCGAACCTGCCCGCCCAACGGCTGAGCGGCTTCTGCCTTGCGACGAGGAAGCCCATCGCCGCCAGCGAAGGCAGGATCAGCCCTGCCCCGGTCATGCCCACCACTTCCTCCGCTCGCCAACCCCAGCCCGTCAGATGCCGCACCCATTCCCAGATCATCGACAGAATCACCAGATACTCCAGGACGATCACCACCAGTCCGAGCATCGCGCTGTCTCGCCACAGTTCCTTGCCCAGCAGCACGGACAGCGGCCACATCAGCAGCATGGCGCCCGTGGTCAGCACGGCCGTGCCGACGACTCGCCAGATGAAATCGCCGCGGCCCAACAGAATCGCCGCCGCCCCGCCGACTGCGCCGATGGCCAGCGAGGTCAGCAGAATCCGGATGATGATCTTGCGCAGTTCCGCCGCCCGCCGGGAGAGAAGGAGTTCGTCCATGTCGCATGATGTACCTACGACGTGTTGCGTTGTCTAGCCGCCACGACGTTCGATGTTGCGTGGAAACGACATCCGGCCCGACCGGACGGGGGGCCATGCCGGCATCCTCGCGGCCCACGCATGACGCATCTCCTTGTTTACCAAACATTTGGAATAGACACGGACACGGATCGACACATCCTCTGCACCCTGGCAAGACCTTTGTGATACCTGAAGTCCAGATCAGGGGACGCGGCCTGTTGCCGTGTGCCCGTTTGCGGACCGAAGGGAAAGTAGAGCCATGGACGAGAAGACATTTCAGGACAAACTGACCGAACTGATGGGCGAAATCTCCACGCTGCCGGTCGCCGAGCGCCAGCGCCTGACCGAGCTGGCCAACCAGACCCAGCAGCGTCACCAGAAGCTGCGCAAGACCGTCAGCGATCTTCAGGAAAGCCTCGACTACCTGCGCCTCTCCATCAAGTATCTCGTGTTCGATCTCGAAGCCACGCGGCGCGAGAACACCTATCTGCGCAAAATGGTCGAGCAGCAGGACCGCGGCGGCAACCACGCGTAAGCGAAGCCAACATCACAACGGATTTTGCCGCTTCCGCGGCAGTCATGACCGAATGTCCAAATCCGAATGTCGAATGACCCGAGCTGGGTTTTTGTTTCGCCATTCGGACTTGGACATTCGGTCATTTCTCATCCACTGGCCGCATCGCCACGGTATCCTGCTATCATGTCCCGCGACGTGACTGGTTGATCCCGTGGACGTTTTTCCGACGAGGTAGGACATGCACGAACCGACGGACCTGCTGCGATCGATGCCCCACCTGGCTGGCGCGATGAATCCCCGTGACGCCGCTCCTTACGCGGTGGCCAACGCCATGGCCGCCCCGCCCTACCAGCGCTACCGCGAGATGACCATCGACGAACTGCTGCTGGAAAACCGCGTCATTTTCCTCGTCGGCGAAATCAACTACGCTTCCGCCACCGGCGTCATCATGCGCATGCTCCACCTCCAGAACCAGAAGAAGGACGTGGACATCAACCTCTACATCAACAGCCACGGCGGCGGCGTCGACGACACGCTGGCCATCTACGACACCATGCAGTACCTCAACTGCGACGTGGCGACGTACTGCATCGGTCGGGCCATGAGCGGCGGCGCGATCATCCTCGCCTCCGGCGCCAAGGGCAAACGCTTCATGCTCCCCCACGCCAAGGTCATGATCCACCAGCCCTATGGCGGCGTCTACGGCCAGACCTCCGACGTCCAGATTCAGGCCGAGGAAATCCTCAAGAGCAAGCAGCTCATCAACGAACTGCTCGCCAAGCACTCCGGAAAAACACCTGAGCAGGTCGAAACCGATTCCGAACGCGACCGCTACTTCTCCGCCCAGGAAGCCAAGGACTACGGCCTGGTCGACGAAGTCGTCGGAGCCGCCGTCGCCAAGGATGCCAAGTAGCCCCCGGCCCCCCGGCCCCCGGTCGTGCGCGCCTAGAGGAAGAGCAAGACGCGCGGGCAGTTTGCCCACACCCTGATACACAACTTCAAGATCCGCCAACTCTCGCCGTTTCCCCGTCGCAAGCCCCCGCAGAAGGGGCGAGTACGCCCCATCTGCGGGCTTTGCCCTTCGTCATGGACCGACCAAAGCCCGCGGATGACCCGTACTCGGGTCTTCCGCGGGGCCTTCGGACGGCGAAATGGAGTTGTGTATAAAGGACAGCAGTTTGCCCGCGGCTATTCTGCGTCTTGATTCGGGCTTGGACGTTCGTCCTTACTTCCCTTTCGACTTCACCGAATTTCGCAAATATCCCCCTGCTTCTTCCTCATTTCCCTCAACCCGACTTGATATCGTACCGATACAGTGCTATTAATATCACAACTGAGAACAGGTCGCAGACAGGGCGCTAATGCCATGATGAGCCTGACGCGAAAGACGGATTATGCCTTGGTCGCTCTGGCGTTCCTGGCTACCCAATCCGCCGAGGACGACAAGGCTGTCAGTGCCCGTCGGATCGCCGACCAGTTCAACCTGCCGCTGCCCCTGCTGATGAACATTCTCAAAGAGCTTGGGCATGCCGGGCTGGTGCAGTCGGTTCGCGGCCAGCAGGGAGGCTACATGCTCTCGCGCGACCCGAAACGGATTTTTCTGCTGGATGTGGTGCTGGCGATGGAAGGCCAGCTTCGCCTGGCGCCGTGCGCCCTGGCGGAGGACCACGGCGACGCCTGCCATCTGATGGGCGAATGCCTCGTCCACGGCGCGGTTCGCCGCCTGCATCAGCGGATCGAAGGCTTTCTGCGGGAGGTCTCCCTGGCGGACCTGCTGGACAGTCAGGTGGACGTGACCGTCAGACAGGTCGGCGCGCTCGTGGACAGCGGCGTGTCGTGAGGATGATCGAACAGGAGTGAATTTTCATGGCTGTGAAACTGCCCATATACCTGGACCACAACGCCACGACGCCGGTGGATCGGCGTGTGCTGGAGGTGATGCTGCCCTACTTCTGCGAGAAGTTCGGCAACGCCGCCAGCCGCAACCACCAGTTCGGCTGGGAGGCGGAAAAGGCGGTCGATCTCGCCCGTCAGCAGGTCGCGTCGCTCATCGGCGCGGATGCCAAGGAAATCGTCTGGACCAGCGGCTCCACGGAGTCGAACAACCTCGCCATCAAGGGCGTGGCGGGCATGTACACCGACAAGGGCAAGCACATCATCACGGCTGTGCACGAGCACAAGGCTGTGCTCGATCCGTGCAAACGACTGCAACGCGAAGGCTACGACGTGACGTGGCTGGAGCCGCCCAAGGACGGCGTGATCCGGGCCGAGCAGGTCGCCGCCGCCCTCCGCGACGACACCATGCTCGTGACCCTGATGTGGGCCAACAACGAGATCGGGACCATCAACGAAATCGAGAAAATCGGGGCGATCTGCAAGGAAAAAGGCGTCATCTTCCACACCGACGCCACGCAGTCCGTGGGCAAGATGCCCGTGGACGTCGAAGCCGCGGGCGTGGACCTGCTCTCGGCCTCCGGGCACAAAATCTATGGTCCCAAGGGCGTCGGATTCCTCTACGTCCGTCGCCGCAAGCCGCGTGTCCGCCTGACGCCGATCCTCGACGGCGGCGGCCACGAACGCGGCATGCGATCCGGAACCCTCAACGTCACCGGCATCATCGGCATGGGCGCCGCCTGCGATCTGGCGCAACACGACATGGCCGACGAAGCCGCCCGTTTGCGCAAGCTGCGCGACAAGCTCGAACACGGCATCACCAGCCAGCTCGACGGCGTCGCCGTCAACGGCCATCCCGAACTCCGCCTGCCCCATACCACCAACATCAGCTTCGCGTGGGTGGAAGGCGAGAGCCTCATGATGGCCATCAAGGAAATCGCCGTCAGCTCCGGCTCGGCATGCACCAGCGCGTCGCTCGAACCGAGCTACGTCCTCACGCGCCTCGGCGTCGGCGACGACCTCGCCCACAGCTCGCTGCGATTCGGACTCGGACGCTCCACCACCGAAGCGGAAATCGACTACACCGTCGATCGCGTCGTCGCCGGCGTGCGAAAACTCCGGCAAATGAGTCCCCTTTACGAAATGGTTCAGGAGGGCATCGACCTCAAATCCGTCCAGTGGGCGGAACATTAACCGACCGCGAAGCGCCGCATCTCGTCGCGTCGCGCCTTCGCTTCTCTTTCACCGTTGACGATCAGGGAGACCCCACCATGGCTTACAGCGGCAAACTCATCGACCACTACGAAAACCCCCGCAACGTCGGCAGCCTCGACCGCGCTGCCGCCAACGTCGGCACCGGCATCGTCGGCGCGCCCGAATGCGGCGACGTCATGAAGCTGCAAATCCAGGTCGACGACGCCACCGGCAAAATCATCGACGCCAAGTTCAAAACCTTCGGCTGCGGCTCCGCCATCGCCTCCTCCTCCCTGGCCACCGAATGGCTCAAGGGCAAGACCATCGACGAGGCCGGCCGGATCAAGAACACCGACATCGTGCAGGAACTGAGCCTGCCCCCGGTGAAGATCCACTGCTCCGTCCTCGCCGAGGACGCCATCCGCAGCGCCATCGCCGACTACCAGAAGAAACAGCAGCAGCAACCGCAATCCGCCCCCGCGCAATCCACCGAGGCGCGTTGACCGCGCCTATCATTCCCTGAAGAACGCCCGCAACCTTTTTGGAGCGATTTGAATCATGGCCATCATCCTCACCGAGACCGCCGCCCGTGAGATCACCACGATCATCAAGCAGCAGGAGCTTGACGCCGGAAAAATCCGCCTCCGCGTCGGCGTCAAGGGCGGCGGATGTTCCGGCTTTTCCTACCTGCTCGACCTGACCGAACAAACCAAGGAAACCGACGAATCCTTCGAGCAACACGGGATCATGATCGTCTGCGATCCCAAGAGCTATCTCTACCTCAACGGCACGACCATTGACTTCCGCGACGAAGTGATGGGCCGCGGATTTGTCTTCAGCAATCCCAACGCCACCAACACCTGCGGCTGCAGCAGCAGCTTCCAGGCCTGATCCGCACAACCCGCGTACATTCCCCCCGAAACCCGCGCCGATCCCGCCTGGCGCGGGTTTCTTGTTTCCTCGCCGCTCGCGGCGTCGCGCAAGCCTGCGTTGTACCATACGCCCATGGCCATTCCCCCCATCACCGCGCGCGACGTCGGACGCATGGCGGGCGTCCATCCGTCCACTGTTTCCCGCGTCCTCAACCGGGCTTTCGATCATCACCGCTACGCGCCGGACACCGTGCAGCGCATCCATGACGCGGCGACGAAACTCGGTTACCAGCCCTCCGCCGTGGCCCGCGCCATGCGCACCGGAAAGTCCATGACCCTCGGTCTGGTCGTCAGCGACATCGCCAATCCTTTTTTCGGGGAATTGACGTCCCACATTGAGCGCCACGTTCTCGCCCGCGGCTACCGGCTGATGATCTGCAACACCTGGGAAAACCCCGATCTTCAGGCCGATTTTCTGGCTGATCTGATCGCCCGCGGCGTGGATGGCCTGCTGGTGACGCCTGCCGGCGCCGAGGGTTTGGACAAGGCCCGCGACGCGGGTCTGCCCGTGGTCACCATCGACCGGCAGACCAGCCATGCGAAGCTGCCCCATGTCGGTCTGGACAACATCCAGGCCGGCCGGCTCCTCGGTCAGCAACTCAGACATCACGGCTGCCAGCGCATCGGCATCATGATGGTCATCGCCGGCCACGACGCCATGCTCAGCAACCGCATCAAAGGTCTGCGCGACATCTTCGACGACGACGACATCGTGTGGATCGAAACCATGCATCCCACGGGCAGCCATCACGAAGCTTCGCAGCGCGTGCTGGCCCGGTTGAGCGACATGAGCCAGCCTCGGCCTGACGCCGTGGTGGGGCTGACCAATCATTCCACGCTCGGCGCGTACCAGGCGATCCGATCACTGGGCTTGTCGATTCCCGACGACATCGGCCTGGCGGGAGTGGACGACTTCGCCGCCGCCGCCCTGCTGTCACCGCCGGTCAGCGTGGTCGCCCAGCCGCTGGAACAGATTGCCATCGCGGCGGCAGACCTGCTGCTCCAGTCGCTTCACGATTCCGATCCGTCGCCTCAGCCCGAACTGTTGCCCGGCACATGGGTCGAGCGGTCATCCCTGTGAATCTCGGCATGGCGCGGCCGGGAGCAGTTGCAGATCGCTTGCCGCCTGCCGGGCCAGCCGCATGGCAAGCTGCTCGCGGGTGATCCAGATCGCCTCGTCGCCCTTGAGCAGAAACGCCCCAGCCTTTTCGCCGGTCACCATATCCAGCGAGTTGGCCACCAGGTAATCCGCGCCGCTGGCGTCCCGGCTGGCGCGGCCGATGTGGATCAGTTCCTCGCGGCTGACGCCCACTTCCAGCTTGAACTTGAACAGCAGACCCCGGTATTTCCATTCGGTGCGAAACAGGTCCACGAGCTTTTCCGTCCGCCGGCCAAGGATGGCGATCTCGTCGAAGCTGCTCCTGACCTTGCCTCGCTGGGCGTCGCGGACGGTCCATGTTTCGACGCCCGCTTCCGCGCCCGGCAGCCGCGAGACAACCTGATACGCACGGGCGGGGCTGTAGTCCGACACCGCGGCGGACATGAACACCGCGTCATACGTCCGCGTGGCCATCAGGGCAGCCAGCTCGTCGCGCAATTCCGCGTGACTTGAAAATCGTGTTGCCGACACCGCGTGCCGTAAGCCCAGTCCCACCTGAATCTGCTGGAGGTGGCCCGCGTTGCTGGTCAGCAGGTCCACCTCGCCGAAGGCAGCCAGTTCACGGGCGATGTCGTAGCCGGTGTTGCCGGTGAAGATGTTGCCCCAGTCGCGGACGTCGTCGATCTTTTCCCGCGTGCTGCCGGCCGTGACGAGAAAGCGTGGCGGTAACGATGACATACGCGTCGCTCCTGATCCCGTCGGCCGATCCTCCCTCATGGTAACGAATGTCACGCGGCGACGTGACGCCGCGGCATTCTCCCTGGAGAAGATCATGCGTGCTGGACATTGTTTTTATATTACCATTTGTTAACGATGGTTATGGAACAATCTTCGTGTGCTTTCGACTTTCTGATGCACCGGTGATCGACGGAGTGGACATCCGTATGCATATATGGTTTGTTGACCGGATCAGACCGCACATCTCACCCTGTGGAGGAAACGGGCGGAAGTAGCGTTTACAGTAAACGATCTGCCCGGCTCATCCGTGGAATATCAGAAAACAGAAAAGTCGAGACAATGCCGGGTTTGCATCACTATTCAGCACCCAATTGCAATTGATTACATTGACAAGTCGAATCCGATGGCGTAAGTTTAATGTAAATCTGATTAGGTTTACAATTATGGCCAGATCGTCTTCATCTTCCGCCAACATACGACAGGTTTCACGGTTGGCGGGGGTGTCGGCGACCACGGTCTCCCGGGTGCTCAGCAACAGTCCGATTCCCACGGATCAAACCCGCAAGGTGGTGATGGAAGCCGTGCGCAAACTCGGTTATCGGCCGGACCCGATGCTCAGCGCCGCGTTCCGTCGCCCCCGCTCCAGCGACGCACCGGTCACCCGTGACACGCGCGTGATCGGCTATCTCGCCACAAGCACCATTCATGAGTCACAAATGCACAGCGACGGCTACTACAGTGCCGCGCTGATGGGCATCCACAGCGTCCTCAAGGCCAATCGCTACCACATGCTCTGGGACGTCTGCGAAATCGGACGGAACGACATCCCCGACATCGTCGCGGAACATCGTGTGGATGGTCTGCTCATCCAGACGACCATGTCACCGAATCTGCGTCAACTGCTGGCCCAGCAACTGCCCGTGGTCTTCATCGACCGCGCCTACGTGGATCAGCCGGCCGACTGCGTCCTGATGAATTATGACCGGGCGATCCATGAGCAACTGACGATGCTCTGGAAGCTGGGGCACCGCCAGATCGCCAGTTTCACGGACGCCACGGACAGCTATTACAACGATCTGATTCGCCGGGCGCATCGCCACTTCTTCCAGGATCAGGGCCTGGAACCGCCCTGCCAGGATCTGAATCAACCGCGGGACATCAATCCCGCGAACGACGACCAGGTCATGCGCGATTACGTGAATGATCTGCTCCATTCCCCCAGCCGGCCGACGGCGGTGGTGGCGATGCAGGCCTATGCGATATCCATCATCGAAATCGCCGGTCAACAGGGCATCTCGATTCCCGGCCGGCTGAGCGTGGCGGGGGTGAACGACATGAACCGCGAAAAGAGCGTGACGTCGGGCCTGACGACGTACGTCGTGCCGATGTACGAAATCGGAGCCGCCGCGGCCGAGTTGCTGCTCGACCGTCTGCGCCAGCCCCAGCGTCCGCCCAGACGCATACTCATTGAAGGACCGCCGATCACCCGCACGTCCTGTGGCCCGGTGCCGAATCCCGATGGTTTGTCGTCATGAGTCACGCCATGCCCCCATCAAGGAGCACCCTCCATGAAACGTCAAGGCTTCACGCTGATCGAGCTGCTGGTCGTCATCAGCATCATCGCCATGCTCGTAGCCATCCTGCTGCCCGCGCTGGCCAAAGCGCGTGACGCGGGTCAGAGCATCCAGTGCCAGAGCAATTTGCGCCAGATCGTGTCGGCTTCGATCAATTACACGCTGAACAACCACGACTGGATTCTCGCCAGCTCGAACCGGCATGAGCCGGGCGCGGGCTATACCCGTTACGGTTCGGGACCCACCTGGGCGCAGGGAGCCAATCTGTGGCCGTGGATGATGCGGGACCAGTTGGGCGCTTCGGACATGGGCAGCGGCCAGTGGGGATCGGTTTCCACCAACATGAGCAGCGGCCTGCTGTATTGCCCGGAAGTGGCGTCCAAGCCTTCCTCCGTGAATCTGGTGGACTACGGCATGACGGACTACTTCATGGGCGGCTGCAACTGGGACGGCAACACCATCGCGCCGAAGCGCGCCCACGAGCTGCGCTATCCCAGCGCCCAGGCGGTTTTCATGGACACCACCGGCGCCGGCATTAACGCCGCCTACGCCTCCACTGGCCACTTCATGCTGTCATACAGCATGAGCACGTTCCTGGGCGTTCGTCATGTGGGCGACCACGCCAATGTCTCCTTCGCTGACGGGCACGTCGTATCGTTTAGACAGGAAGAACTCTACGCCCGCGCCGGATGGAACATCAGCGTCTTCGGGACGAGCGATTCGGTCCTCATCGGCTGGGGACGCCCGTAAGCCATCGCGGCGGGGTCAGGCTGCCAGGCATTCGCCCAAGACGCGCCCCCAAGGAATCCGGGCGCAAGTTGTGGTCCATGCCGCCCCGCGGCATCAACACCGCACCATCCTCAAGCGTCGAACACATGGAACTCATGATCGGCCCTCCTTTCACGCGCCAGGCCGGCTGTTGCTCCATGGACGCGACAACCCCCGGCGAAGACGATCCTCCTTCCGCCTCAAAATAATCGAGGCTACGATCCCTCCCCAGCCACGGTCGGGAATAGGATGATCCCGAATCCGACGCCGACCCTGCGAACCGGCCAACAAGGGACATGCATGCGCGTATTAAGCCATCTTTTCGAGAATAACCGCGTTTGGGCGGACGACATGGTCCGGCAGGATCCCGAATTCTTCGACCGGCTGACCCGCCAGCAGTCGCCGCGGTACCTGTGGATCGGCTGTTCCGACAGCCGCGTGCCGGCGAATCAGATCGTCGGCCTGCCCCCCGGCGAAATGTTCGTCCATCGCAACATCGCCAATGTCGTCAGCCACGCCGACCTCAACTGCCTGTCCGTCATGCAGTACGCCGTCGATGTGCTCAAGGTCGGCCACATCATCGTGTGCGGCCACTACGGCTGCGGCGGCGTGCTTTCCTGTCTGCGCGACGACAAGCTCGGACTGGTCGACAACTGGCTCCGGCACATCCAGGACATCCGCGACAAGCATCGCAAGCAGCTCGACGAACTGCCCACGGAGCAGCAGAAACACGACCGGCTGTGCGAGTTGAACGTCATCGAACAGGTCGCCAACGTGAGCCGGACGACGCTGATCCGCGATGCGTGGGATCGCGGCCAGCCCCTGGCGGTGCACGGCTGGATTTATCGCCTTCAGGACGGCCTGCTCCACGATCTGGGCATGTGCGTCACCAGCGAAGCGGAATGTCGCAATCGTTGCGAAGCGGTCGCCGACCAGACCTGAGAACCATCAGGGCGAACCCCTATGGCTTTTACCCCTCTCCCTTTCAGGGAGAGGCTGGGTGAGGGTACGGCGAACGATCACGTTTTGCCCGTGATTTGACGTGCCGGTTCACGTACGCCGAACCCTCACCCTAACCCTCTCCCTGGAAGGGCGAGGGGACCAGATCCATATGCGTTTGCCCTGTCTAAACCGGCTTGATGCACCTTGAAACGAGAAACGAGGAGTAATCATGCCCCAGTCCGTACTACTGATTCTGAACCACGCCCCCTACGATGGTTCCGACCTCACGTGGAACGCTCTGCGTCTGGCGGGTCAACTGAAAAAAGACGGAGCCGAAGTGCGATTGTTCCTGATGAACGACGCCGTGGATTTGGCCCGCGATGGCGTTATGGATGGGTGATGGGAAAAACAATCAACAAGCGGCTTGCCCCATCAAGAAGTTGACGGATGACATTCGTTCCACCGAGGGGACCGCTGCCGGCGAGGAATGAGATCGGCGGGACACCGTTCCGATCGCGTCACCGCAGCAGCCGGATGGCGTTGAGGATAACCGCCATGGCGCCGCCTTCGTGCAGAACGGCGCCGCCGATGGGACTGATCCAGCCCAGGCCCGCTGTCACGACCGAGAGAATGTTCAGTCCGACGCTGAAGGCGATGTTCTGGCGGATAATGTTGATCGTGCGGCGGGACAAAGCCACCACCTGGGACATTTTGGTCAGATCGTCGTCGAGGAACGCGATGTCCGAAGTGTCCAAGGCGATATCCGTTCCGGCGCCACCCATGGCGATGCCGATATCCGCCGCCGCCAGGGCCGGTGCGTCATTGATGCCGTCGCCGACGAATGCGACTTTTCTGCCCTGGGCCTGCCATTGGCGCACCAGTCGGAGTTTGTCTTCGGGCAGCAGCGCCGCGTGCGTCTCGTCGACGCCAACCTCGTCGGCGATCACGGTCGCCGCGCGAAGATTGTCTCCCGTCAGCATCACAGTATGGATACCCTGATCCTTGATCCGTTGGACCGCCTCCTTCGCCTGGGGCCGCAGCACGTCCCGGACGGCGATCAAACCGACGGCGGCGGACTGTCGGGCCACCACGAGCACCGTATGTCCATGGCTTTCGAGATTCTGCGACTCAGAGTCCCCGTCGACGCCGAGTGAAACGCCTTCCTTTTCCAGCCACTGCCTTCGTCCGACGCGCACCAGATGCCCATCGACCTGCGCCTCCACGCCGCAACCGGTGATCGCGCGAAAGCTGCCCGGCTCCGAGAGCGTCACGCCTTCATCGTCCGCCGCCCGTCGGATTGCGATGCTGATCGGATGTTCGCTGAATCGCTCGGCGCTTCCCGCGAGACGCAGCACTTCCCGGGTGGGCATGGAATCCAGCGCGACGACCTGCCGGACGGTCGGTTTGCCGGTGGTCAGCGTACCGGTCTTGTCCAACCCCACGACCTGAATCTGTCCCACGGTTTCGGCGAATTCGCCGCCTTTGACGAGGATCATTCGCCGGGCGGCGTGGCCGATGCTGGCGACAATCGCGGTCGGCGTCGCCAGCACCAGCGCGCAGGGGCAGAAGACGATGAGGACCGTGATGCCGCGAACATAGTCGCCGGTGAGTCCCCACACCAAGGCTGCCAGGACCAGAGCCAGTGGCACGTACCACTTGGCGGTCTTGTCGGCAATGCGCTGCACCGGCGCCTGCGAAGCCTGCGCCTCCTCCACCAGCCGCCGCACCCGCGCCAGCGTCGTGTCCTGTCCGACTTTTCGGGCTTCGACCTCCAACATGCCCGTCTGATTCATGCTGCCGGCGAAGACCTTGTCGCCCGGAGCCTTGTCGAGGGGCATCGACTCCCCGGTGATGGGACTTTCATCAACCACTGACTGGCCGCCTACCACGGCGCCGTCAACCGCCAGACGTTCACCCGGCCGAACGATCACACGGTCGCCGATGCGAAGAAGATCAACGAGAATTTCGATTTCCTGGCCCCCCCGCCGCACCAGGGCCTGGTCCGGAATCTGCGTGAACAGCGATGTCACGGAACGCTGGGCACGGGCGATTGTGATCTGTTCGAGCATCCCGCCGCCCAACAGCATCACCGCCACCACCGCGCCTGCGTGAAACTCGCCCACGCCAACCGAAGCGGCGATCGCCAGCGCCACCAGCACCTCCACGCTGATTCGCCGCTCATACAGACTGACCACGCTGCCGCGCAGAATAGGAAACCCGGCAATCACCGCGGTCGCCAGATACAGCCACCTCGCCGCCCCGATTCCGCATGCCGCCAAGCCCCACCCCGTTGCCAGAAGTGCCAGCCCCGCGAAGGTCGCCATGCTCTCGGTTGAAAATAGGACGTCACGATAGGAACTCCACCAGTTCCGCCGCCCGCAACAGGCAGCCCCGCACCCGGCGGACTTGTTCTCCGCCGACTTGTCCAGCGTCACGAAATCCACGTCCTGGTCTCCTACTTCAGATAGCTGCGAATCACGTCGATCAACTCTTCCGCCGCGTCCATCCGTGAATTGCCGGGTTTGTCGTCCGGATTGACCACGTGGAAACGAACGTGCCCCTCCAGAATCTCCACCATCAGGCTGTTGATCGCGCCCCGGCAGGCAACCGTCAGGTTCAAGACCTTGGAGCAACCCGCATCCTTTTCCAACAGCTTCTCCAAAGCGTCGACCTGCCCACGCAGGCGTCGGACTCTCAGCAGAAGCTTCCGCTTGTCTCGGATCGTATGGGCCATGATGCCTCATGCTCCTTCCTCGTACACTATACCATAGGGGGGTATTGTATAGGCGACAACATCCGGCGACCGGAATAATCGCATGCAGCCAGTCGTTTTGACTTGCCGCGACGCCAATACGACGCGGTCAGCCCCCGGCGGCGCACGGCTGGATTTATCGCCTTCAGGACGGCCTGCTCCACGATCTGGGCATGTGCGTCACCCGCGAAGCGGAATGGCGCAATCGGTATGAATCCGCCAACGTGCAGGCATCCTCGCCGCGCGGCACGGCGTGACGGGACTGACGCGCCGGCCCCCGGCCCTGAAAAAGACGCGGTCAGACTTGCATCCGGCGAAATGAAAACGATGATGATTCGCCAATCGTCCGGATCGACACAACCCAACAAGGACAATTGGCCATGGATTACACGAATCATCAGGACATCCGCATCGGCACGCTGGCGCCGGCGCCCCGCGGCGCGGAGTATCTCAACCAGGTCGTGCAGCACGGCTTTGAAAGCTACTCGCTGACCTTCTGGCAGCACATTCCCAAGGAAGTGAACCTGAAGAAGCTGGCGAAGGAAGTGACCGAAGCCCTGGCGGCGGCTCCGACCACCGCCAGCGGCCTCAAGCCCGTCATCAGTTCGCTGGGCATGTTCGGCAACCCGCTAAGCGACAAGCAGACGGCCAAGGATTTCGCGCGGTGCATCGACGCCTGCGAAGACTTCGGCTGCGACATCGTCGCGGGCTTCGCCGGCTGCGTGCCGGGCAAGCCGGTTCCCGATTCGATGCCGGTGTTCAAGAAGGTCTTCACGCCGCTGGCCAAGCGGGCCGCGGACAAGAGCGTCCGCATCGCCTTTGAAAACTGCGACATGGGCGGCAACTGGCAGAATGTCGGCAATTTCAACATCGCCCATGCGCCCAAGGCCTGGGAGATGATGTTCAACGAAGTGCCCATGGACAACATCGGCCTGGAATGGGAACCCTGCCACCAGATGTACAGCCTGATCGATCCGCTGCCCCAGCTTCGCCAGTGGGTCAAGAAGGTTTTCCACGTCCACGGCAAGGACGCCACCGTGATGTGGGACGTCGTCCGTACCAAGGGCATCCGCGGCGGCGAGCCGTTCGTCTACCACCGCACGCCCGGCTTCGGCGACACCAACTGGACCGATGTCATCTCCATCCTCCGTCAGGGCGGGTTCAAGGGCTGCATCGACATCGAAGGCTGGCATGACCCGGTGTACCGCGCGGACCTGGAAATGACGGGCCAGGTGCATGGCCTGAAGTACCTGCAGAACTGCCGCGGCGGCGAGTTTGTGGCGAATCCCAAGTAAATCCGCGACGACAATCCGTTCGACAATCGCCCCGCCGAAGCGTCGAGTACGACGCATCGGCGGGCTTTGTTTTGTTGTCGTCGGTCGTGACGCCACCGTGGCCAAGCGTCGAGTACGACGCATCGGCGGGCTTTGTTTTGTTGTGGGAACGATCAACCTCGATGGGCCTGGGCGTACCACTGCACGGTGCGCTGGATGCCTTGCTCAAACGTGACGAGAGGCTTGTAGCCCAGGGCGGCGCCGATGGCGGTGAGGTCGGCGTAGGAATGTTTCACGTCGCCGGCGCGGTCGGGGCCGACGGTGATGGGGACGTCCCTGCCCAGCGCTTTGGCGATCTGTTGCGCTAGTTCGAGGATGGTGACGCGAATGCCGCAGGCGACGTTGAAGACCTGGCCGTTGAGCCGTTCGGGATGCCGGGCGGCCAGCAGATTGGCGTGCACGGCATTGTCCACGTAAGTGAAATCGCGGGAATAGCCGTCGCCGTTGACGGTGACGCTCTGGTTGTTGAGGATGCGGGTGGCGAAGATGGCGATGACGCCGGAGTAGACGCTGTTGGCGTTCTGTCGTGGTCCAAAGATGTTGAAGTAGCGAAGGGAGACGGCGTCGAGGTCGTAGCAGTTGGCGTAGGCGCGGAGATAGTGTTCGCCGGCGAGCTTGTTGGCGGCGTAGGGGCTTTTGGGCAGGCCGGGCATGGTTTCGACTTTGGGCAGCGTGGGCGAATCGCCGTAGGCGCTGCTGCTGGCGGCGAACATGATCCGGCGGACGTTGGCGGCGCGGCAGGCTTCGAGCACGCGCAGCGTGCCGGTGGTGTTGACGTCGTGGAACGCCACGGGCATCTCGATGCTGCGGGGCACGGAGGGAATGGCTCCCTGATGGAAGACCACGTCGCAGCCGGCGACGGCATCGCCAAGCTTGCCCGCGTCGAGGATGGAGCCTTCGAGAAAGCGGAGTTTGCCGGGGAATTTCCGAGAGGAATCGCCGGCAAAGGCGAGATTGGCGATGTCGCCGCCGGAGAGGTCGTCGAGGACGACGACATCAGCGCCGAGGGTCATCAGGGCTTCGGCGAGATGGGAGCCGATGAATCCCGCGCCGCCGGTGATCAGCACGCGGCGGCTGGAAAACGCTTGGCCGTGCAGGCTTGTCCAGTCGGTCATGGGAAGAGGGTCCATCCTCAATAGCGGGGCACGGAGGGGTCGATGTCGATCGACCAGAGATCGATGCCGCCCGCCATGGATTTGACGTTGGTAAAACCGCTATTTCGGAGAATCGTGGCGGCCTGGAGGCTGCGCTGGCCGTGGTGGCAGTGGATCACGACCGGGCGATTGCGGCAGCCGTCGATCTCCAACAGTCTCGACGCCAGTTCCGCCAGAGGAATCAGCATCGTGCCGGCGATCTGGGCCACCTGCTGTTCCTTGGCGGTACGGCAATCCAGAAACACGAGGTCTTCGCCCTTGTCGAGTTTGTCCTTGACCTGACGTGGGGTGACTTCCCAGTCCGTCTTGAGCCGGTAGCCGACGGGCAGTCCCTGATCGTCCAGATTGATCGCGTTCATAGAGCCTCCAGCACACGACGTAAGGCGATGGCGGTGTCCGACAGTCGAAGCGGGCCGGGCTTGTTGGCGGTGTAGTCTTCGATGACCAGGGGAACCTTTCGCCCTGACTGGGCCAGCGCCTTGATCCACGATGGAATATGGGTGTTGACTTCCGTGATGGGAGCCATGACGTAAGCCGGCCTGCGGAAGCCCAGTGCGTCGTACTCGCCGAAGGTGGACCGCGCGCCGCCGATGTGGACATGGTCGATGTAAGGCCCCAGCACGGACACCGCCAGGTGCGGCGCGATGCCGCCTTCGATGGTGTAGTTGGCGATGTCCATGATGACGCCGAGTTCCGACGGATCGAAGTGCCGGCAGATGTTCATCGCCAGCGCGGGGGAGCAAGCGATCGTGCCGCAGTGGGTTTCGATGACGATTTTGACGCCCAGCGGCTTGGCCAGACCGACGACGCGCCGGTAGCCGTCCACCTGTTTGCGCAGTTCGGCGTCGTAGTCGAACGGCTCGGAGGGATACAGGGGCATGGCCACGCGGATGCGTCCAGCGCCCAGGTCGGCGCAGCCCTTGATGTTGAGCATCAGTTCATCGTCGGCGTCCGTGAGGTATAGCGCGGGAACGGTGCCGAAGGGAACGAGGCCTGCGTGGAGGATTTTCCCGCGGATCGCCGTCGCCTCGGCCGCCAGACGTTTGGGCGTCAGGTCGAATTTGTGGTTGCCCCAGTTGCTCCACGGCTGGCCGACCTGAGCTTCGGGAACCACGCGCGGCCTGGCACAGTAGTGCGTCACGCCCAGCTTCGCGCAGAGCGCGAGTTGTTCATCCAGATCCAGCTCGGGCAACATGACCGCCGTCACGCCCAGAGGCATGTCCGTGATCGCCATCGACTACTCCTTGGCTGGAGCCGGCTCCGAGGGCTTCGGCTGGGCAAGCCGTTCCACATGGGTGAACCGATCCAGGTTGAACATGATGATTTCGCCGTCGTCCTTGCGGAGGGTCATGCGGTCCAGCCAGAGCTTGTCATCTTTGGCGTGGGCATACCACGAGCCGGTCTTGCGCTGTTCGCAGCGGACGACTTCGCCGACGACGCGCGAGGTCCAGACCTGCCCCTGATGAGGAATTTGCTGCACCACCGCCACCTTGGCCCCCGGCTCCCACACATCCACCCTGCTGGTCATGGTCCAAAGTCTCCTGATCGACAAGACCATACCGCAAATCCCGCTTCAACGAAAGGAACGGAACAGCCATGTGGCGCGTGTGGAGCCAGTCCACTATGATGGTGGCCTTCTATGAAGACGCATCCCTTCAGTCCGGACTGGGGCACGTGGTGGGTGTTCGCCCTGCTGGTGGCGGTGGCGGCGACGGCGCTGGTGGGACTGACGGAATGGTGGCCACGCGCCACGCCCAGCCGAACGCCGGCCCCCGACGCGACGCAGCCCGGCGACGCGCCAGCCTCGACGCCGGCTCCGGTTCCCGCGGACCTGTTTCCCTTCACGATCTCCACCCTTGACGGCGAAGTGACAATCCCCGCCAGGCCGAAGCGCATCATCGCCCAGACGCTGATGGCCACGGAGGTGCTGCTGGGGCTTGGCGCGCAGGATCAAATCCTGGGCTTTCACCGCATCGCGCTGGACCTGCGCTACAGCAAGTGCGTGGCGGAAGCACAAACGATCAAGGATCGCGCGATGGACAGCGCGGAGGCGATTGTCGCGGCCGGGCCTGACCTCGTGTTCATGGCCAGCTACAGCACGGGCGACGTGGTGGAACAGGTTCGCCAGGGCACGCACGCTCCGATCGTCCGCCTCGGCGACCACAACACGATCGAGGACGTCAAGCACAACATCCGCCTGATCGGCCGCGTGGCGGGCATGTCGGCGCAGGCCGATGCGATGGTGAAACGGATGGAAGCCCGCATCGCGGCGGCGGTGGCGAAGATACCCGCCGACGCGACTTCGCCGGGTGTGGTCACGTTTTCCCTCGGCGAATACACAGCCGGGGCAGGCACGCTGTTCGACGACGTCGTCCACACGGTCAAGGCGCACAACGTCGCGGCGGAGCACGGCATCCAGTGGTTCGGCCGGATCAGCGCGGAACAGGTCGTGGCGTGGAGGCCGGACGTGATTGTCAGCGGCGCGGAGACCGGCAGCGTCGAAGCGGTTCGCGCCAAGCTGTATGCGATGGAATCGCTGCGGGACACGCCGGCGGTGCGGCACCGTCGCGTGCTGGTGATCCCCAATCCGGTCTACACCGCCGCGTCGCAGCACCTGGCCACCCTGGTGGAAACGATGGTTGACGGACTGTACGGCCCGGCGGACGCGGACGACCCTGCTTCAGGACAACCCTCGCCATGACCGACGCCGCACCCACGCACATGCCGGCGAGGCAATGCCGCTTCACGCTGATGATGCTCGTCGGCGTCGTCCTGCTGGCGGCGTCCCTGCTTGTGGCGATCCGCATCGGCAGCACGGAAACGCCGATGACCTTCCGCGACGTGCTGACCATCGTGGGGCACGAAATCCTGCCCGACGGATGGATGGACAGTTCGCACATCCCTCAGGGATCACGCGACATCATCTGGCTGCTCCGCACGCCGCGAGCGCTGGTGGCGGCCATGGTCGGCGCCATGCTCGCGCTGGCCGGCGTGCAGCTTCAGGGCCTGTTCCGCAACCCACTGGCGGCTCCGGGCATCATCGGCATCAGCCAGGGAGCCGCTCTCGGCGCTGCCATCGCCATCGCCTCCGGCCTCGCCCTGCGCAGCCTCATCTACACACCCCTCTTCTCTTTCCTCGGCGCACTGCTGGCCCTGATGATCATCCTTATCGTCTCCCTCCGCGGCGGCGGCGGCATGGCTACGCTCCTCCTTGTCGGCGTGGCGCTCAACTTCCTCCTCGGCGCCGGCATGAGCCTCATCATCTCCCTCGCCCTCAAGCATCGCTGGGACGTCGCTCAGCAGATTCTCACCTGGACCATGGGCGGCATCTCCCAGTCCTCCTGGCGACAGGTCGCCATCGCCGCGCCCTGTCTGCTCATCGGTCTGGCGGCGACGCTCTACCTTGCCCGCGATCTGGACCTGATGCTCGAAGGCGAAGACTCCGCGCGGTCGCTGGGCGTCAACACCCAACGCACCGTGCAGCTTTCCCTGCTCGCCACCGCCCTGCTCACCGGCGGAGCGGTCGCTGTCGGCGGCGTCATCGGCTTCGTCGGACTCGTCGTGCCGCACATGGTCCGCCTGATCCTCGGCCCAGGCCATCGCAGACTCGCCCCCGCTGCCGCGCTCACCGGCGCGTGGTTCCTCATCCTCGCCGACCTCCTCGCACGCACCGTCATCCGGCCCGAGGAAATCCATCTCGGCATCCTCACCGCCATCCTCGGCGCGCCGCTCTTCCTCTTCCTCCTCTACCAGCAACGCAAGGAGGCCGCCTGGCTGTGACCCAACTGGCCCTCGAACATGCCGGCATCCACATGGCCTCCCGCTGGCTGCTCCGCGAGGTCAGTCTCACCCTGCGCCAGGGCGCGATCACCGCGCTGGTCGGGCCTAACGGATCGGGCAAAAGCACCGCCATCCGCCTGCTCTGCGGCCTGTGGCATCCCACCGAAGGACGGGTGCTGCTCGATGGTCAGCCGTTGTCCCACTATGCCCCACGTCAACGTGCCTCGCGCATCGCGCTGGTGCTTCAACAGGTCAATCTGCAATTTTCCTTCACGGTGCGGGAAATGGTCGCCATGGGCCGCTATCCCCACGAACGCCGGCTGCGCGCGACCACGGACAGGGATCGCCGGATCATCAACGACGCGCTGGACAAAGCCGACGTGACGGACCTGGCGGACCGCGATGTCACCAAGCTCTCCGGCGGCGAACGTCAACGCGTCCTGCTCGCCCGATGCCTGGCCACCGAAGCGGACATCGTGCTGCTCGATGAGCCGACATCGAGCCTGGACCTGGCGCACGCGATGGATGTGCTGTCGCTCTGCCGCAAGCTCGCGGACGCCGGTCGGGCGGTTGGCATCGCGCTGCACGACGTCAGCGCCGCGGCCCGTCATGCCGACGATGTGCTGATCCTCAAACGCGGCCAGGTCGTCGCCCAAGGCCCCGCGATGGACACGCTCACCCCCGCGCGCATCGAAGATGTTTTCGGCGTTCGGACGGAACTGCTGCACACCGCCGACGGCGAACCCGTCTTCGCCTTCCACCGCGTGTAACAATGTCGATGTGACGTAGCGCCGCGACTTGTCGCGCCTTGCTTACTTCATCGCCCCCAGCAACTCCGGCGTCGTCCCGCAGCAGCCCCCCACCATCTTCACCCCCGCCGCACGCAACTGCTTCGCCAGTTCCGCCATGTCCCGCCCTGTCGCGGCATACACCACCTTGCCGTCCACCGTCTGAGGCGAGCCGGCGTTGGGCTGCATAATCACCGGCGTTTTCCCTGCCGCCGCGACCAATTGCTTCGCCAGTGCCAGGTAATCCGGCAATCCCAGCGATGTGCCGCAGTTGGCCCCCACCACGTCCGCGCCGGCTTCCACCATCGTCTTGACGATGTGTTCCACGCCCTGCCCCATCATCGTGTGATAGCCCTCGCCCGCGCCCTTGTCGAAGGCAAACGTCGTGATCACCGGCCAATCCGCCACAACCTTCGCCGCCCGCAACGCCACCACAGCCTCGGCTGTATCCGTCATGGTTTCGATGATGATCGCATCCGCGCCGCCTTCGCGCAGCGCCCTGGCCTGCCTCGTGAAAATACCCAGCAGTTCGTCTTCGGTCATCGTGCCCATCGGTTCGAGGAAATCGCCGAACGGACCGATATCGCCGAGGACGTAATGGTCGTCGCCGGCCGCCTTCCGCGCCAAGGCAGCGCCTTGACGGTTGAATGTTTCGACTTCCGCTTCGAGGTTGTGCCGCGCCAGTGTCGGCGCGGAGCCGCCGAAGGTGTTCGTCGTCACCGCATCGCAGCCGGCCTGCAGATACGCGCGATGTATCGCCGCCACGTCGTCCGGCCGATCGCGGTTCCACGCCTCGCCGCACTGCCCCGGCGCCAGCCCCCGCAGAAAAAGCTGCGTCCCCATCGCGCCATCCACGAGCAGCGTCCGCTGCGCAACGGCTTTTCTCAGGTCCAGTCTCGGCATGATGAATCTCCTTCCGTATCATCCATTAATCCGGATGATGTGATGGTATAGAAGAGTCTATCACACCGTGTTGTCCGTTTCAAGGCGCGGATGCGGCATGACGATCGAAAATCAAACTGCCACGGATGGAGGCAATCTTGTCGCGGAGCTTGGGGACAAGCCGACTGGAAACGCCGGCAAGTTGCTCATCAAACGTGATATTTTCCAAAACCTGACGAACCATATGCCGGTAATAAGCTTTGCGGTTGAAGCATGCATGAAATCGATGCTCGATCACCAGAACGAAAAGCTTCTGTTCCGGCAAATAGTTGGGGTTGTACTTCGCCAGCCAGACGCGATGCACATCCTCCTGTCGCTCGAGGGTGGCCACCATGGTTTGTAATCGCTGATTTTCAACGTCATGCGGCAGATATGTTGCCTGGGGACTGAGGCAACATCGTTCCATTTGCGCGAGGGAGGCAATACGGTTGTAGTCGTACCTGAGATCCACACAGTAAACGGCTTCGGCCATTTCACCTCGCCCGCGATGGTATTTGTACAACGCGTCAGTGGCTTGGGGCATACATGACCGATACAGAGTCATGGCCCGGTGCAGATGACCCACACATCGCGGGTCATCCTTCAAACCCAGCAGGATTCCCAGTTGCAGATGGGCCAGAGGGGCATCTGGTTCTTCCGCCAGTGCGCTTTCCGCGACAAATTCTGCTTCCCCCAACCGATCTACGAGACGCAGGGCAATGGCTGTGTCAATCTTGACCTGGCTTGACGTACGACGATCAAGGGTCGACCGGGGTGCGTCGATATCAAGTTGCTTGCGAATCCACGTGATTTGGGCACTCCAGTTCCGGCTGAGCGAATGAGTCCAATGCTGATTGAGTTCGTTGGCCAGACATTGCCGGGCATCCGGGAGAAAGAGCGAGTCCAGTGCGGCTTGTTCTACCGGACCGGGGCGAGCATCAACATGGCTTTCCAACGGTGATCTTTCTCCATTCCCCCCGTGTGGCCAACGCAACATGGATAGGCGTTCCGCTAGGCATGGGTGCGAATCTTCCACATCCGTGCGGTTACGCAGATTGCGCAGCATGGCGCAATCCACGGCATTGGTGGTTGTGTTGCTGTGCAAATCCGAACACATCAACGACCAGGGCTCGGTCGTCACGGACCGACTGTGCACAGACTCAGCCATCATGTGCGGCCAAAAAACACGTTCGGCATATGCCTGAATCCAATGAAGTCGCAACAGGGTTTCACCCGCGGTAAATGCATCCGTAACCCGGACGGACAATTGATCGACGGCGAATTCCTGATGCCGGAACCATGTCAAAAACATGGGTTCCATCCGGCTGCGCTGCCGTCTCATCACGCGACGAAGCAGGGGTTCCTTTTTTCCCTCACGCGCGAGCGGATGATCTAGAATTCGCGCGAAGAGATACCGACAACGCTGAATACCGTAATTAACCCGACTAAATGCTCCGGCCGTGTGGCCGATTTCATGGGCGAGGATCGCACGCAACTGGCGTTCACTCACACCTGCCAGCAATGGCATACCAAGGAGCAGTTCATGGCGAAGAGGGCCAAGAAGACTCAGGGGTCCGTATCGATCCCACAAACTGGTGGTCCGAACCGAAGCTCCAAATTCATCATGCAAGGCAATCCGCGTGAAAACCTTACGTTTCGCACCGGCGGCACGCTCGATTTCCCTGACCAAATCAAACAGGCGCGGCGAGTCCTTGAACAGCAATGTTCGCCCGGTGGGTTCATTACTCGGCGGACGACGCATGCTTCGCAGCATGGTGACCAAACCCATACTGCCCAGCACAAGGAATAGAGTGCTGGGAAAAAAAGCCAGAAGGATGACCATGTCACCCCCGGGCTTGTTCATCGAGTAGGGATTGCATATCCACACGCATGTCGGAGCCCCAAGGACGACACCGATCACAGAGCACACCAACGCCAGCTTCAACCCCAGATGCAGCAACCAGACATTCACCAAGATCCGAGCTTTGAATCTGCCCGGATAAAGCCTGGCATACTCGTCCCATTTTTTCAGTTGTTTCCGTTCGTACGTGCGGCAAGCCGCCACCCACGAGCTCAACAACTCCACCCGGTCTGTCTGCGTCATGGTAATGCCCGGTATTCCTGAATCGTCGCCATGATAGAGGCTGGAAAGAAGGTCTGCATCAGCCGCATTTTGACGCACGACGCGACCCAAGACACTGGCAATCGCTTGGTCATTTCTGTGTTTCCCGTAAAGAAAAAGTGAGCATCCCGGAAGAAAACAGGGCCATTTTATCTTGCGTTACGGGATCAACCCTCGATAATAACACTTCGGATTGAGCTTTGCCTGGCTCAATTCACGTGTTTTTCAGCATTTTTTGAGGAGAATCAGCTATGGCCGCAGAAAAGACGGCCGTTGTGGACGAGGCCCTGAAGTCCCATACATCCCACACCAAGACGGCGGACGATCCGGCCGGTTTGCCGGGCAAATTCCTGCGGCCGATCAAGGTCACCATGCTCGGGGCAGGCTCCGGCTTTACGCCCCGGCTGGTCAATGACGTGCTGCGGATTCCCACGGCCGACCAGGGCCAGATCGCCCTCGTCGATGTCGATGAAGATCGCCTGCACACCATGCGCGACCTGATCCAGAAGCTGATCGCCCAGCTCGGCAAGCCCGGCTGGACCGTGATCGCGTCCAGGGATCGCACGCAGGTCATGGGCAACAGCGACTACGTCGTCTGCTGCGTCGAAGTCAGCGGCACCGCCTGCGTGGCGTTCGACAACGACATTCCGCTGAAATACGGCATCGACCAGTGCATCGGCGACACCATCGGCCCCGGCGGTCTGTTCAAGGCGCTGCGCACGGTTCCCGTCTGGCTGGAGATTCTCCGCGACTGCGAACGGCTGTGCCCCAGCGCCATCGTGCTCAACTACACCAATCCGATGAACATCATGTGCCTCGCCGCCGGCCGCAGCAGCAGGATGCCCATCGTCGGCCTGTGCCACAGCGTCCAGGGCACGAGCCACCTGCTGGCGGAATACGCAGGCGTGCCCTACGACGAAATGACGTGGGAATGTGCCGGCATCAATCACCTGGCGTGGTTCACGACGCTGGAACATCAGGGCAAGGACCTTTACACCACGGTGCTGGTCGACAAGTTCCGCCGTGAGATTGCCGAGGGCATCGAGGAAGCGGACAAGGGCCTGACGCGCACCGACGCGGGCGATTACAGGGACTGGAACAATCCGCCGCCGAAAACGTGGAAGCACGAAGACCTGATCCGCAAGGACATGTGCGTGAACTTCGGCGCGTTCATCACGGAAAGCTCGGGCCATCTGTCCGAGTATCTGCCCTACTACCGCAAGAGCGCGTCGGGCAGGAAGCTGCTCCGCATGGGCTATCACGGCGGCACCCGGTTCTACGCGAGCAACTGGCCCCAGTGGCGCAAGAACGCCGACGCCGAGCGCATGGCCATGGTCAAGGGCGAAACGCCGATGGACTGGGCCCGCTCATGGGAATACGCCTCGTGGATCATCGAAGCCCGCGAGAAGGATCGTCCGTACCGCATCCACGGCAACGTGATGAACTTCGGCTGCTGCGGCCGGGGCGAAGCGGGCAAGCTGATCACCAATCTCCCCGGCGACGGCTGCGTGGAAGTGTCCTGCATGATCGACCGCACGGGCATCAATCCGACACGTTATGGCAAGCTCCCGGCGCAGATGGCCAACATCTGCGTCAGCAACATGTCGATGTTCGACCTCGCCGCCACCGCGTGCATGGAGAAGAGCAAGGAAGCGGCGATACACGCCCTGATGTTCGACCCGCTGACGGCCGCGATCTGCACGCCGGGCGAAATCCGCGACATGACCCTGGAAATGTTCGACGCGGAGAAGGACTTCCTGCCGGGATACAAATGATCTCCGGTCGATCCTGATCCGTTCCCCTGAGCCTCGGTGCAAATCCCATGGAATCGTGCGGTTTTCCGCACGGTTTCGTGGGATTTTTCATTTGCTTAACTTATGACCACCGGCCTTCGAGCCGGGTCAGGCCCGCTTCCGACGCCATGGCGAAGGCGCGGCGCATCTCCTCCGTCTTCACCGGCCGGTTGATCTCCATGAAATGCACGCGGCCGACCTGATGGTCCGGATGGTACTGGTCCATCAGGTTGAGGTAGGTGTTCGGCGAAACATCCTCGGCGAGGAAATGGAGGATGCGTCGGGTGTCGTCGAGTTGGCCGGGCATGACGAGGTGGCGGACGAGCAGGCCACGCCGGGCCAGGCCACGGTCATCGACGACGAGGTCGCCCACCTGTCGGTGCATTTCGCGGATCGCCAGCCGCGCCACTTCCGGATACACAGCCGACTTGAGGTAGCGTTGGGCCCGCATGGGACTCCAGCACTTGAAATCCGGCATGTAGATGTCGATCACGCCGTCGAGCAGGCGCAGCGCATCCATGCCGTCGTAGCCGTTGGTGTTATAGACCAGAGGAATATGCAGGCCGTCCTCCGCGGCGACCACGAGGGCTTCGAGGATCTGCGGCGCGACGTGCTGCGGCGTCACGAGGTTGATGTTGTGACAGCCGGCTTCCTGAAGCTGGAGCATGAGGTTGGCCAGTTCGCGGGCGTCGACTTCGCGTCCGCCGTCGGTCTGGCTGATCTGATGATTCTGGCAGAAGACGCAGTGCAGGTTGCAACGGGAGAAGAAGATCGCGCCGCTGCCGGCCCAGCCGCTGAGCAGCGATTCCTCGCCGTGATGCGGGCCGAAGCTGGCGACGCGGGCATGCCGGCCGACGTGGCACATTTTGCCCGTGGTTTCCTGGCGATTGACGCCGCAGCTCCACGGACAGCCATGGCAATGATCCAGCATGGCAAGGGCTTTTTCCGCTCGATGTCGAAGCTCACCCCGGGCGTGGAGTTGAACATATCCGGGTTTCTGGCCGGGCACGATGTCTTCCTCCCACCTGTTAACCGATTCAGCCCGGATGCTGGAAGCGACATTGTACCAGACCGCTCAAATGCCCAAGGCCTGTCCTGCCTATGAACGCAGGGGATGAGCGGAATCCGCGCGGTGGGTAACGAATCCGCGGGCAGGTGGAGCGAGAAAGGTTTACGCCGAAGGTTCGGCATCCGGGGACAGGCACAGCCGTCGCACGGCTTCGACAAGGCCCCGCGGGTCATCGGGCGAGAGCACCACCGGAGCGCGGCCGCGAAGACGCACGAGAATGAGCCGGTCGCTTCGACTGACATACGCGCGGAACCAGGCGATCTGTTTCGAGGTGAACCAGCCCCAACTGCCGAACACCCCGCCGCAGCCGATGACGCGCATGATGCCGGAGAGCTGGATCGGGTCCACAGCTTCGATGTCTGCGGCGTTCAGTCGCACGTTCCAGCCGAGCCGGCGCACGGACAGGCCTCGCGGCGTGACGATGTAACCCGTCGGGGCGAAGAGGCCCATCAGTCCCAGCAGCACGAACAGCATCGCGGACACGCCCAGCAGGATGAGCATTTCATCGCGTCTGTCCGTGGGTTTGTCGCAGGCGATCAGCGAAGCGGAGACCACCAGCGTGCCGGTGAGCACCGCAAACACCCCGGCTGTGGTCAGCGACACCGCCCGGCTCCAGGACAACCGAAAGATCAAGCGTTCCATTGCATCCGCCATGACTGTTCCTTGCCGATCAGGCGCCGTTTCACGCCGGTTCCCGGATCATCACGAGCAACATCTTGAACGGCGTGGTGGTTCGCAGGGCATGAGGCGATCCGGCGGGCAGACGGAGAATCTGGCCGGCGGAAATCGCGTGATCCTGATCGCCGATGCGGAACGTGGCGGCGCCCTCGCAAGCGTAGATCAGCGCGTCGAACGGAGCGGTGTGCTCGCTGAGTCCTTCCCCGGCATCGAAGGCGAACAGCGTGACCGTGCCCGCCGGCTTCTTGAGCAGCGTCTGGCTGACCACCGACGCGGGCTGATAGGCGATCAGCTTCGCAAGTTCCACAGGCCCGGCGGGGAGGGCGGAAGTTGTCATGAGCTTGCTCCATCGGAAGAAGTTACGTGCCGATTCTATCGTCGCTTCACGGAATTGGAGTGAAAAAATGACACAACCCGGACGCGGGGATACACTTTCAGCCCCTCGAACCACCGGACATGAGACCCACCATGGATTACATCCAGATCACGGATCAGGACCGACAGGCGATGCTGGCGGAAATCGGCGCGTCCAGCGTGGAAGAGCTTTACCGCAGTTTGCCGCCGGAATACCGGCTTCACGGTGACCTGAAGCTCCCGGCCGCGAAAAGCGAACTGGAACTCAAACGCGAACTGGACGAACTGGCCCGCGCCAACCGGCCGGCGGCGGCGGGCCGATGCTTCCTCGGCGGCGGCGCGTATGACCATTTCATTCCCACCGTCGTCGACGCCCTCACCGCCAAGGGCGAGTTCGTCACCGCCTACACCCCCTACCAGGCGGAAGCGTCACAGGGCAGTCTGCAAGCCTTCTTTGAATTTCAGACCCAGGTCTGCCGCCTGACCGGCCTCGACGTCGCCAACGCTTCCATGTACGAAGGCGCTACCGCCTGCGCCGAAGCTGTGATGCTCGCGCTCAACGCCACCGGCAAACGGCGTGTCCTCGTCGCGGCGACGATCCACCCGGATTACCTCGCGGTCATCCGCACGTACCTTTCCGACCTGCCCGCCAAGCTCATCGAACTGCCCGCGACCGGGGACCGCATCACCGACGCCACGCTGCGGCAGCACCTCGACGGCGACACCGCCTGCGTCGTCGTGCAGTCGCCCAATGTGTTCGGCCTGATCGAAGACTGGTCCACGCTGTTCGCCGCGGCGCATGAGCAGGAGGGCACGCTTGCGGTGGCGGTGTACAACCCGATCGCGTGCGGCTTGTTGAAAAAGCCAGGCGATTGCGGAGCGGACGTGGCGGCGGCGGAGGGCCAGCCGCTGGGCATTCCGATGCAGTTCGGCGGGCCGTACCTCGGCCTGTTCGCCGCGAGGCAGAAGCTGATGCGGCGCATGCCGGGACGACTGGTGGGACAAAGCGTGGACAAACAGGGCCGGCGTGGCTTTTGCCTGACGCTGCAAACCCGCGAGCAGCACATCCGCGGCGCGAAGGCCACGAGCAACATCTGCACGAATCAGGGACTGCTGGCGCTGCGGGCGACGGTGTACCTGTCCGCGATGGGGCCACAGGGGCTGAAGCAGGTCGCCGAGCAATGCTGGCACAAGGCGCATCACGCGGCGAAGCAGATCGCCGCCTTGCCCGGCTACAAGCTGTCGCATTGCGGCGAGTTTTTCCATGAGTTTCTCTTGGATTGTCCGGTGGATGCGAAGAAGCTGATCGACGCCGGACGGCCGCTGGGCATCCTTCCCGGACTGGCGGCGGATCGCATGGGCATCGGCAAGGCGAACCAGTTGCTGATCGCGGTGACGGAAAATCGCACGGCGGAAGACATCGAGGCGCTGGTGTCGCTGCTGCGGGACACGCGGTAAAGACTCGCATCTACAATGACAGTGAACATGACGACGCAACGAGGCAAAGTCCTGGTGGCGATGAGCGGCGGCGTGGACAGCGCCGTGGCGGCTGCCCTGCTGCGCGACGAAGGCCACGAAGTCGTCGGCTGCTTCATGCGCCTCGGCAGCGATGATTCCGTCGAAGCGGCGGAATGTTCCCCCGCCGCGTCCTCCGGCTGCTGCTCGCTGAACGACGCGGCGGACGCCAGGCACGTCGCCGCGATTCTCGGCGTGCCGCTGTACGTGCTGAATTTCAAACAGGACTTCGGCCGGGTGATCGATTACTTCGTCCGGGAGTACAACGCCGGCCGAACGCCCAATCCCTGCGTCCGCTGCAACGACTGGCTGAAGTTCGGCAAGCTGATGGAGTATGCCCAGTCGATCGACGCCCCCTATGTCGCCACGGGCCATTACGCGCGGATCGACCACGCGCATCACGAGCCGCGTCTGCTGCGCGGATGCGATCGCACCAAGGATCAGAGTTACGTCCTGTTCGGTATGCGACGCGAGCGGCTGGGCCGGCTGAGGCTGCCGATCGGCGATTATCCGAAGACGGAAGTCCGCCGGATGGCCAAGCAGTTCGGACTGCCCGTGCACAACAAGCCGGACAGCCAGGAAATCTGTTTCGTGCCGGATGACGACTATGGACGGCTGGTCCGGCAGCGCAGCCCGGAAACCGTCAGGCCCGGCCCGCTGGTGAACCGCGACGGCAAGGTGCTCGGCGAACATGCGGGTCATCAGCATTTCACCATCGGCCAGCGTCGCGGGCTGGGCGTGGCCACGGGCGTGCCGCTGTACGTCATCCAGCGTGACGCGGCGACGAACACCGTCGTCGTCGGCTCGCGCGATGATCTTCACTGCACGGGCTTCGTGGCGCGGCAGACCAACTGGCTGACGGAGCCGCCTTCGACCACGTTTTCGTGTCAGATCAAAATCCGCTACAACGGCAAAGCGGTGGATGCGACGGCGACGCTGGATCCGGATGGCTCGCTGCGTGCGACCTTCGCGGAGCCGGTGGACGCGGTGACGCCGGGGCAGGCGGCAGTGTGCTATGACGGCGACGTCTGCCTCGGGGGCGGGTGGATCGATGAGGTTGTCAGGTAGATGAAGGGTTCCGCGACGCCGCGAGCGGCGTACATCCGGGGGGTCATGCGGCGATGCGGGATTCGAGCATATCGCAGGAGGCTCGCAGATCGCCGGTTTCCATGCGAAGGCACTGTGCTTCGCGGACGAGCTTCGCCAGCACATCGATGCCCTGCACGCGATGCTGATGGCGGTTGAACGACTGCGACGCCAGTTCGAGCGTGGCTTCGGCGCGGGACATCGGCGTCAGTCGCGGCGTGGGCGTGGCGGTATAGCGGGGGAAAATCACAAAATTCACCGGCGAAGCAATGCCGACGACGTTGGGGCCGACGTGGTGCGGATTGACGTAACCGACCAGTCCCTTGAAGGCTTTGACGTAGTGCTTGCGTCGCCAGAGGGGCAGGCCGAGGGATTCGACCAGGGAGAACGAGCCGGCCTTGATGCAGAGGGCTTTGGGGAACGGCTCGACGCAGCCGGTTTCGGAGCGGATGAGAGCGAACTCATCGCTGAGATACTGCCAGCCCCGCGCGATGAGTCCCGCCGCGAGAGTGCTCTTGCCGGAGCCGGACGACGCGGCGAGGACCACGCCCTTGCCCGCCACCGACAGCGTCGCGGCGTGCAGTTGCAGGTAATCCGGTTTCCCGTCGATGACCTGCCAGTTGATGGCCCACTCCAGGTAGGGCAGCACCTCGCGCGGCTGCAGATTGCGGAAGGCCGGGCCGTGATCGCCGGTGATGTCGTACCGAGGCCCAAGCCATGAACTGTTCGGCGATCGCACGGCTTCGACCACCACGACGCGCTCGCGGTCGAGACGATCCTCGCCGATCTCCCGCACGCCCTGATCGGCATAGAGATGCCGCAGATCGTTGGCTGCCTGCGCGTACTGGCTGTGGACGGCGATCTCGATGGAACCCAGTTGCAGGTGGAGATAGCGTTTCATGCCGTCATCAATCCCTGGCTGGTCCAGCAGGCGATCAGTTGGATCACGTCCGCCATGGCCTGTTCGGGTTCGACGTCGTAGGCATCGAGCAGCGCGGCCGCGACGTCGTGCGTGGAACGCCCCGGCCTGCACGCGGTCCACACGGCCACGGCAGTCTGGTTGAGACGGTAGGTGTTGCGATCGCGCGGATCGAAAAGCACCGCTTCATCGTCGAGTTGTTCGAGAACCAGATCGCTCCGCGGCACGGGACAGGGACACGGCGACGACGATCGCTGCCAGGCGTCCGATGCCAGCGTCGGATAGGGCGAAGCGGTGTGGGTCGGCTCAAGCATGGTTGTCAAAAGTCGAGGAATCAGGATTCTGGGCCGCGAGCAACAGGACAACGCGATCGTGCATCAAGACGGCGCGCCGGACGGAGAGCTGGCGGAGGCGGTGCGCGTGGCGGCAAGCGCGATGACGATCGGCGCCACGTACGCAGCCCGTCGCGTCATGCGAAACACGAACTGGCGACGGGAGGACGCGGCATCGTCCGCCTGTTCCGTCGCGGGTGACGTGGAAGGCGTCACGTTCGCTTCCGCAGGTTTGTCGTTCGCATCGCTCATCGCAGGTTCCTCTGGAATGGCTATCGACGGTTATGACGGCTGGGATGAGTATGACGACTGTATCAGGCCGCTTTTTCCTGATGGTCCGGCTGATCGGGCGTTGGATGGATCGGTTCTGTTTCACGATTATCGGAAGTCGGGTCGGAAGGCAGGACGAGATGCTCGCCGCGTCGCAGCCTGCGAATGGCAAGGATACGTCCTCCGACGCGGCGTACGTTGGGATGCAGTCCGGTTGCCATGTAACGGACAAGGCCGCCCTGCTCGCGCCGCAGCACGACACTGTTGGCTTCGAGCACGCGGCTGGTGGCCAGAACGCGCCGGCCATGATCGTCGCAGACGACTTCCACGCCGCGCCACCGCGCCAGCAGCGGCCGCAGCCATCCCCAGAGCGGCCGGGTGAAACGCAGCGCATGCGCCGCGGGGAGCCAGCCCCAATGGTCGTAGGGATAGCTTTCGCGCATATGAGCCGGCTGCGGGACCAACGCCGCCCAGAGATATCCCGCGACAAAACACAGGCCCGGCGTGGTCAGGGCCGACACCGCGACGTGCCACAGCGGATGATCGTTGTCCCGCGGCGCCTGCCACAGCGCCAGCCGGTCACGCCAGCCCGCCGGTTCACGCAGCAGTGCCATCTTCACGCGGCGAGGCAGCAGTTGCTCATCGCAACATTCCTGAGCATTGCGCAAACCCTCTCGCAACGGAAGCGACAAATGCCAGTGCCACGCCGTGCGCAGCAGCCGGTCCCAGTCCAGCACATCGCCGTAGCGTGCGATCCATTGCACGATGTCCCGCCGCCACCGTTGGCCTGCGCCGCCGTGAATCGCCAGATGCACCGCCAGGTGAAGCAGCATGTCGTCCGGCGACGGGATCATCACGGGATGGCCGCCGAGGTCCACCGGCAGGGCACGATCCCACAGTCCATCGTCCGGCACATGCCGCGCGTAGCGCAGCGGACGGAAGGGCCTGATGTGCAGGTCCATCACCACGGGCACGATGCCGGGAAACGTGATCTGCGCTTCGTAGTAGTACCGTGGAAAAAAGTCCGGCCGCATCAGCGTCTGACTGATCTGCCCCCCCTCGGCCCGGATCAGTTCCATCGCCTGTTCGATGCGGTCCGGCGAAACCAGGACATCCAGATCGCCCATGGTCCGCTGCCAGGGCTGACGGTAGAGCGTCAACTGCAAGGCAGCGCCCTTGAGCGCCATCAGCGGCACGCCGGCCTGATGAAACCGCGCCGCCAGCCGTTCGAGCACGTACAGGATGCGGCGATTGTTCCACGCCACCGCCAAAGCCGCGGACGATTCGGCATCGTCCTGCCCCACTGTTGCTTCGGTTGCATGGACCACATCGGCCATACGCCACGCTTCCTGTCGCAGCCACGCCCCAAGGCGCGGAGCAGCCCTTATGGCTTGGAATCGGTGCGATTCCTGCTCCGTCTGCAGAGGTCCGTCTCAACGTCCGAGAACCATGGCGACAGTTTCCCCAGGGACAACCGACAGAAGCGTCGAGAATCTCCTGTCCATTTCTTCCGTATTTCCACTGAAGAAACCAGCCATGGGCGGCCTACAATCCGCTCGTCCGCACAGATTGCACAGCCGTCACAAACGACGTGAGCGATCGGTCAATCCGTCCATATCAGTGGCAAACCTTCGGGGGCGTGGTACGACCCCCATAGAGTCAATCATGGGTTTCGCTCACGTCGGACTGGGAAGAAATCGCCAGACCGCGTCGGCGAGAGGGAGAGCAGATGACGTCCTGCCTGATCGAACCCCGACAGACAATCCCTACCTGCGGGTCGCTGGTCAACGCCGCGACCGCACAGCGGTGGTTCGTCCTCCACACGCGGAGCCGGCAGGAGAAAGCCGTCGCCACGACGATTGACGCCCTGGGGTGTCAGTCGTTTCTGCCTCTGGTCACAACGTCCCGGCTCTACGGCAAACGCAAGGCTGTGGTCGATCTGCCGCTGTTTCCGGGCTACGTGTTCTTCCACGGCAGCCGGGAACACGTGTACGACCTGGACCGCACCGGCCGGGTGGCGCAGATCATCGACGTCAGAGACCAGGACCAACTGATCCGGGAACTGGACAGCATTCGCCAGGCTTTGGCTTCGTCGGCCAGCCTGGACCCATACCCCTACCTCCGTGTCGGCATCCGCGTGGTCGTCCGCAGCGGGCCGCTGTGCGGCATCCAGGGGCTGATCGAAAACCGCACGTCGTCACATCGCCTGATCCTGCAGATCGATGTCCTCGGACAAGCCTGCAGTCTGGAGATCGACGGCGCGCTGCTCGAACCGCTCGACTGATTTCAGTCGGCGAGGAAGAACCCATTGGCAGGTCGCTGCGCGCGAATTCAGCGCAGTTGACGGGGGCGGAGCCTTGCCACCACTGGAAATGAAACGGGTGATGTCGATTGGCGGTACAGACGTACGTAGCGCCGTGACTTGTCGCGTCTTCACCGGTTCCAGTGCGACAGATCGACACCGAGCATCCGCGCCACCTGCTCATTGGACCGGCGGAATTCCTCGATCAGTTTCGCCCGTGTTTGAGGCTGCATGGGAATGGGTGTGTACGCTTCCCGCATCTGTTTCCCGTAGAACGATCGGCTCAGCCGGCTGTACGCCCAGTTGCGGAACGACTTGCCCAGCGCGTACGCCAGCAGCCGCGTCACCGGATTGCGGCGGAAAGGCCCCGTGGCGTAGTACCGCAGCTTGCCTTCGCGCTGTGATGTGCCTTCGTTGTCCTTGATCGGCCCACCGCCCATCAGATTCACCGTGGGATCAAGACCCAGAAACGCCACCGTCTTCTTCACCAGGCTCGCCGGATCGCGGATCAGATCATCCATCGTCAGCAGCAGCAGCGAAGACCTCTCGAACTTCGTCAGATACCGCTCGATCTGCCGGGCGTACCGGCTCGTGTCGATGCACATCGGGTCGATCTCGACGAACTGCTCGAACGACAGATGAAACGGCTGGCCGGGATACAACTCCTTGGTGAAGCGATGGACGTAATGCGAGTAGGCCCGGTCGACGGGATGTCGCATGATGTAGATCAGCTTCGCGCGGGGGATAAGCTCGGCGATGCGTTCCACCGCGTCAGGCACATGGGGCCAGAACGTGTAGTTTGTGGAGGCTTCGCCGATCAATTGGTCGGACCGGGCCTCGGCGAACAGCGATTGATATCCCGCCAGACCGCCGGGGAAGTTGATTCTGGAGTCGAAGAAACACGGCTCCTTGTCGGCGGGCATGAAGACATTGGGATGACGGCAAAGGTAACGGTACAGCGTCGTGGTGCCGCATTTGGCGGCCCCGATAATCAGAAAGTCCGGTAATCGCGGCGATGTCGTCACGTTCGCTCCATGCGGGGATGAAAACGGCGTTCTGCGATATCTATCGGCAGGACGGCTTGCCTTCCACCATCGGCCGAAGCCGGCGCATCGCGCCCATCGGCCAGCATCTATGATCGGACGAACATGCGTGTGTTGTTGATCGCCGAGTCCGCCAATCCGCGCTGGGTCAGCGTTCCGCTGGAGGGCTGGTCGCACAGCCGGGCGATCGCGCGGCATGTTGACGCCCTGGTGGCCACACAGGTGCGCAACCGTGAGGCGTTCCTCGAAGCGGGCCTGGTCGAAGGCCGGGACTTCGTCGCCATTGATTCGGAAAAAGTCACCCGTCCACTGGCCAGGCTTGCCTACGGCATCTGCGGCGGCAAGGGCAAGGGTTGGACGACGATCACCGCGATTTCATCGCTGTCTTATCTGTATTTCGAGCGGCAGGTGTGGAAACTGCTGGGCCGGCGGATTCGTGAGCATGAGTTTGACGTGGTGCATCGCCTGACGCCGCTGAGCCCGACGGCTTCCAGTCCGCTGGCGGGCAAGTGCGCGAAGGCCGGCGTGCCGTTCGTGCTCGGTCCGCTCAACGGCGGGCTGCCCTGGCCTCGGGAGTTCGACAGCGCCCGGCGGCGAGAACGCGAATGGCTCAGCTACATCCGCGGCATGTACCGTCTGATGCCCGGCTACCGCGCCACACGTCGCCACGCGGGTGCGATCATCGTCGGCTCCCGCGCCACACGCGATCAGATGCCCACATGGGCGAAGGATAAATGCGTCTACATCCCGGAAAACGCGGTCGATCCGCGGCGTTTCGATCAGCCGGTGGATCGCGAGCCGGCTTTGCCGCTGCGCGTGGCATTCGTCGGTCGTCTCGTGCCCTACAAGCAGCCCGACCTGCTGATCGACGCCGCGGAGGAACTGATCCGCCAGGGCCGCGTGGTGGTGGAGATCATCGGCGACGGCCCGCTGATGCCCGCCATCCGCGAGCAGGTGACGCGCAAGCACCTGGACCATGGCGTCAGCCTGCCGGGCTGGGTCGATCACACGCAACTGCAACACCGGCTGCGCCAGTCCGACGTGTTCGCGTTCCCCAGCATCCGCGAGTTCGGCGGCGCGGTGGTGCTCGAAGCCATGGCCCTGGGGCTGGTTCCAATCGTCATGGACTACGGCGGCCCCGGCGAACTGGTTTCCCCCGCCACCGGCTTTGCCATTCCCATGGGCCGGCGCGAGGAAATCCTCGGCCATCTGCGGCAGATTCTCACACAACTCGCCGGCGATCCGGCCGCGGTCCGCGCCATGGGGCAGCGGGCGAGGCAGCGCGTGCTGTCGCAGTTCACGTGGGACGCCAAGGCCCGTCAGGTGATGCAGGTGTACCACTGGGTTCTTGGAACAAGCCGAACGAAACCGGATTTCCCGCTGCCTCTGCCGGACGATGCCGACGTGAACTCAACCATGCACACACCCTTGAACATGGATAAGCGCCGGCCTTCGCCGCGACTGACGGAGGGTGCGACACGATGACCGCCACCGCTTCCTCCACACCGCTTGCTTCAGCTCCGCCTCGGTCGCTCAAACGGCTGGCGGTCGCCGGCTCCATCTGGACCGTCGCCGGCCAGATCGGCATGATGGTCATCCGCCTGGCCGGCAACCTCATCCTCAGCCGCATGTTGTTTCCCAAGGCGTTCGGTCTGATGGTGCTTGTCGGCATCTTCATGGCCGCGATTCAGATGTTCTCCGACTTCGGCATCACGCAGAACATCATCCAGAGCGACAAGGGCGATAAGCCGGACTTCCTCAACACCGCGTGGACCATCGGCGTGCTTCGCGGCCTGGCGCTGTGGCTGGCTACCATCCTGTTCGCATGGCCGTTTGCGATGTTCTACGACGAGCCGCAACTGTTGTGGCTGTTGCCGGCCGTGGGCGCCACCGCCTTCATCACCGGCTTCCAGTCCACCGCGCTGGCCACGCTCAACAAGCACCTGACCGTCGGCTCGCAGACGGTGCAGATGCTCGTCGCGCAGGCGGTGGGCCTGTTGGTCATGATCGCATGGGCTTATGTCGACCGCAGCGTCTGGGCGCTGGTCGCCGGAGCCGTGGCGGTGACGCTGGTCCGCTCGATTCTCAGCCATTTCCTGATCCCCGGCCTGCGCAATCGGTTCCGGATGGATCGTGATTCGCTGGACTCGCTGTACAGCTTCGGACGCTGGATCTTCGCCACGACGGTGATCACCTTCCTCGCCCGGCAGCTCGACCGCATCATGTTGGGCAAACTGGTTTCGACGGAAATGCTCGGCGTCTACGGCATCGCGGTGATTTGGTCGCTCGTGCCGACGGAAATGCTCCAGAAGGTGTCGCACAGCGTGATATTCCCGCTGTACTGCAAGATCACCGTGGCGGGGCGGGACCTGGCCTCGGAAGCCGGCCGCCTGCGAAGGCCCCTGCTGCTGATCGGCGGCCTGACCATCACGACGCTGCTGGTGGGCAGCCGCGATATTGTGTCCATCATGTACGACCACCGATACTGGGACGCCGGACCGATTCTCCAGGCCATGGCGTTCAGCGCGTGGTTCCAGATTCTCGCGGTCAACTACACGCCGGCGGCGCTGGCGCTGGGCAAGTCGAAATGGCTGGCGATCAGCCACGGCGCCAAGCTCGTGGTCGCGGCCGCGGCGATTCCCGCAGGCTATCACCTTGGCGAACGCTACATGACCGGCTGCGGCATGATCGGCGTCGTCCTGGCCGTCGGCGTCGCCGAACTGCCCAAATACTTCGCGCTGCTGCTGCCTCTGCTGCGGCGCAAACTCGCCACCGGCCTGGACGACCTGGCGTTCTCCGTGTTCATTCTCGTCAGTTCCGTTCTGGGCCTGCTGACCTCCAGCGCCCTGCACGCGCGGGATACATCGAAATACATCGTCATCCTCGCCGCCCTCGCCGTCGCCTTCGTCGTCTGGATTCCCGTGCTCTGGTCGTCGTGGCGTCTGCTCCACCGGCGGCCGCTCTGACGTGACCATTGGGCTTTGTTTCGCCATCCGCGGGTGAAAGCCTGTTTTCCCCGCCATTTTTTATTTGATTGGGTCCGATCATGAATGTGTCGCCTATCGTTCACCTGGCCATGATGGGATGGATCGCGGTGTCGTTGATTCTGTTCCTGATCCTGCCGACGCGCCGTGCCGTCATCGCGGGCACGATCATCTCCATGCTCTTTCTGCCCATCCACGAGTACCTTTTCCGAGG
>JADLAP010000155.1 GCA_020848195.1 Phycisphaeraceae bacterium | reverse complement strand
CGTCGAGACCGATGGGGCTGACCCGCAGGGCGTCATGTTCGCCGTCGAAGGACAGGGCTTTGCCGAACTTGCCTTCCGTCGGCTGGGGATGACCCACGGGCTTGACGCCGTAGGCGATGTCCGCGTCGCGGCCCATCAGCACGAGATCACTTCCCCGGATGCCGATGAGATATTCCTGGGTCTTGAAGCTGTCGTTGGTCAGGCCAAGGGCTTTCGTCGCGGCACTGTCGCCGACGAGGATGCGGGTTCCCGTGACCTTGGCCGCGTCGGTGACGATGGGCAGTGCCGCGCCGCTGATCTTGCGGATGTGGTCTCGCAGATCGACAGCAGCCGCGACGGCGGACTGCGTCGGCGTGGAGGACACGACGATGGTTGACGCCGGCTTGCCGTCGGTAGTCAACGTGATTCCAGCGTTTTCCGCGCGTAGGAAGCGGGTACCCAGCGAAAGAACCATCATCATCGTAGTTGCCATCACAACACGTCGTGTCATTGCACTGCATCCTTCATCAAGTGAGACAATATCCTGGCGCCAACGGGAGAAACTCACGTACTGCTGTCGTGTGAAGTCCACCGAAAACACTGCCGGTATCTGTCTATTGCATGATCGAGGCAGACATCAAAAGTTCTGGTTCCACGGACCCGATGTGTACTTGGTGTAAGCATTGGTGGAAATAATGAGATTCTCCACCCTACAGGCCTTAGCGTGACCATCACAGAAGGTGGTATTCGCCGCTTCCCGATGGCGGTAATGGACATGGGCATCATAGATGACGCCATTTCCATCTTTGCTATTAATCGCGGGGTTCCAATTACTGTCCGTCCAAAGCAACTGCTCGACTGGCCTGGGGATATCGGTAATCCGGCGATAGCCGTGCGATCCCCATCCGTAGGCATCAGCGGCGAAATCGCCACCGCCAACACCGTATCGGTACATGCCATAACCGCAGTAAACGGTAGACGTGGTGTTGTCCACAAAGGTCGGACACCAGAACACACCCCCCTGCTTGATGGTGTCCCAATAGGTGCCGTAGGACGTGTTTTCGTTGACGTAGGGCTTGAGAGTGGTCGGCCAGAGATGCGACGAAGCGATGTTCGCACCGCTACTGCTGGGATTTTTCCACCATGCGGCATAAGCCAAAGCCAGCCTGCCGTTGTGGTCCGTGACGTAGGACTGCCAGGCGACATACATCTGCCGCTGGTTCGAGAGGCATCGCAGTTGCCCCGCGGCAAGTCTGGCGCTTTGCAGCGCCGGCAACAGCACCGCGATGAGCAGCGCGATAATGGAAATCACGACAAGAAGCTCGATCAGCGTGAAGCCGGGGACATGGTTACGGTTCGCTACGGTTCTCATGACGATGCCTTTCCTGATGTGAATGGCGGAAGAGATGTGCATGACATGAAGCTCCCTAATCGCGGCAGGCCGCGACGGAATCACGTTCGACCAACTGGCCGCCGATCTCCACGAACTCGGTAGGTTTCTCCGGCTCGCGCAGGCGTTCCCGCAGGAGCCGGACCGCGGCGCGGGCCATGGCGTCGAAATCCTGGCGGAAGGTGGTCAGGGCAAGCGAAGCCGGCTCATTGTGCGTGGCATCGTCGAAGCCGATGATGCTGACATCCTCCGGGACGCGCACCCCTCGCCGGCCAAGCTGTTCGATGAGTTGCCGGGCATAGAGGTCATAGGTGAGGATCGCGGTGGGCGCGATGCCGGGCTGGAACACGCGATCGATGAACGCAGCCACGGCCTGGTCGTGATGGTAGGGCTGCCAGTCGTTGGGTTCGAGATACTGCGGCGGCAGCGGCAGGCCCAATTCCCGCAGATACTGCTCGTACTCCTGCCAGAACCGCCGATCCTGCCACTTGCACACATGCAGGCCGGCTGTGTACCTGACGCGAAAACAGGCGATCCGCCGATGGCCCCGCTGACGCAGGTAGTCCACCTGATCCATCACGCAGCGTGCCACATCCGGCAGCACCACGTCCGCGTGTCGGCATAACGTGTCCTGATTGATCACCACCACCGGCGTGTGCTTCGCCAGGGCGGCGATCATCGCGTTGTCGTCCTGATTGGTGATCACCCCTTCGGCGACGCCTTCGTCGACGGCGAACAGGTTGCCGTCCTCCATCACATCCGTGGGCGTGCTGGCCAGGACCATGTGCATCCCCTGAGCCCGCAAGGCCGACTGGATCGCCATGTACAATCTGAGAAAGAACTCGTCCTGCCGCGAATAGGCCAGATTGTGATGCTCTTGGGACACCAGCAGCGCCACCGTCGGATTCGGTCGGTGCATGGTTTTGAAATAGCGTTGAAAGGATTTGTTGGGCACATAGCCCGCTTCGTCGGCGGCCTTGCGGACCTTGCGGCAGGTGGCTTCGGAAATCGCGGGATGGCCCCGCAACGCCCTGGACACGGTGGACGGCGAAAGATTAATCTTCCGGGCGATGGCGTTGACGGAGATGTTCGGCGCGGGCTTGCTCATGACAAAGTGCATTGTTGCATATGCAATGGTGCAGGTCAAGACTTTTTTACACGTGGAAAGGCCCCTTTTCACCCGGGCAAGCGGTAGCGATGAGGCGGGGATTCGGGTTGATGCCCGGCGGGCAGGTGGTACACTGTCCCGATAGACATCGGCTCAAAAGCTTATCTTCATCAGGGTTGCGCGATTGCCCATCTTCGGTTTGCTGTCGGATTCCCACGGCCGGGCCGCCACCACGCGGCGGGCCGCGGACCTGCTGATCCAGCGCGGCGCCGAGCAACTGATTCACCTGGGCGACATCGGCACGCTGGAGGTGCTCGACGCCCTGCTGGCGCACCGGCCCGGGACCACGGAGCAGGTTCCCGTCCACCTGGTCTTTGGAAATGTGGACTGGAACACTGAAGAGCTGGGTCAATATGCCCGACAATTAGGGTTCGAGGTGCGGCATCCGGCGGGCACGTTGCCATTGGCGGAAGGCGAACTGGCCTTCATGCACGGGCACGACCAGGCCGCGGCGCAGCAGGCGATCGACCGGCAGGCGAGATATCTGTGTCGAGGCCACACGCATCTGGTGCAGGACCAGATGATCGGCCGGACGCGGATGATCAATCCCGGCGCCCTGTTTCGGGCCGCGGTGTACACCGTCGGCCTGCTCGATACCTCAAAAGACAAGCTGACCATCCTTTCCGTGGATGGACAGGAAGTGGAGTGTGGTAACATATAGCCGGCGGGAGGGTCGGGTGAAACGGAGACAGCCGTGACCACGATCTTGAGGGAATCCGGCGTGGAGGGCCTTGTGGTGAACATTTCGGTGCGGACGTATCGTCCTGCCGATCAGCCGGCGGTGTCCCGGTTGTACACCGAGGGCCTGCTCACCGGACAGATTGCGCCCAACGACACCGGCGCGGACATCGAGAACATCCAGGACGCCTACTTCAGCGAAAAGGGCAACCACTTCTGGGTCGCCGACGACGGCCAGCAGGTCGTGGGCATGATCGGTGTCGCCGCGGATCTGCAGCATTCCGCGGAAATCCGCCGCCTCCGCGTGGACCCGTCGCTGCAGGACACCCACATTGCCGCGCGACTCGTGGAAAAAGCGATCGACCACTGCCGGCAGCAGGGCTTCCTCAAAGTCGTCTTCGACACGCGGTTCGACCAGGAACACATCCGCGACTTCTTCGACCGCTTCGGCTTCCAGCACACCCGGACCAAAAGCATCCACGGCAAGGATCTGCTGGAGTTCTACCTCGACCTCTACCGGCAGAAGAAGCAGGAAGACAAGCCGCAGAAGAAATAAACCAAGGTTCCTACCCGCATGACTGATGACGAAGAAGACCGCCTGTTCTTCGAAGGTGTTGAACTGTTCAATGCCGGTCAGTACTTCGAGGCTCATGAAGTCTGGGAAGACGTCTGGGTGATGGCGTCCGGATCGCTCAAGCTGTTTTATCAGGGACTGATCCAGTGTGCCGTGACGCTGGAGCATGTGCGGCGGGGCAATCCGCGCGGGGTGCGCAGCGTGTGGGAAACCTGCCAGACCAAGTTCATCGGCCAGCCGTCGGTCGTGCGCGGCATCGACATTGCCGCGATGCTGACCGACATGAGACAAGCAATTGCGCCGATTCTCGCGTTGCCGGAGAGCGCGTACGATCCCGCCCTGCCGCATGGGCGCGACCTGCCGTTTGACTGGGAGCATCCTCCTCGCATCCAATGTGCCCTGCGTCGCGCGTAGCGAGCCGCCGCGTGCCGGCTGCGAGCCGCCGCGTGTCGCGGCGGTTTTCTTCCGTTGGCGGGAAAGGCGTGTTCATGCACTGGTGGCAGGCGGTCATTCTGGGCATCGTGGAGGGACTGACGGAATATCTGCCCGTCAGTTCCACGGGACATCTGCTGGTGGCACAGTCGCTGCTGGGCATCGGCACGCAAGGCGACAAGGCCAAGGAAGCCGCCGACGCGTATGCGATCTGCATCCAGGCGGGCGCGATCGTGGCGGTACTGGGCCTCTATGCGGGTCGGGTGAAGCAGATGGGCATGGGCCTGCTGGGCCGGGACGCTGCCGGGCGGAAGCTGCTGATCAATCTCATTGCCGCGTTCATTCCCGCCGCGGTGATCGGCCTGGCGCTGAGCAAAATCATCAAGCATTACCTGTTCGGCACATGGCCTGTCGTGGCGGCGTGGCTGGTCGGCGGGCTGGCGATTCTGGCTGTGGTGCAATGGCAGAAGCATCGCCGCGCCAACTCGTACCCCGACATGTTCGGTCAGACTCCCGACCGAGGCCGGGGCTGTTCCATCGATCAGGTCACGCTTCAGATGGCGGTGATCATCGGCGTGATGCAGTGTCTGGCGATGTGGCCGGGAACGAGCCGAAGCCTGGTGACGATTCTCGGCGGGCTGATGGTGGGCATGAGCCTCAGCGCGGCTGTGGAGTTCAGCTTCCTCCTCGGCGTCATCACGCTGACCGCCGCCACGGCGCACGACGCGAAGGAATCCGGCGAATTGATGCTGGAAATGTTCGGCCCGGTGAATCTGGTCGTCGGCTTCGTCGTCGCCGCCTTCGCCGCGGCGCTGGCGGTCAAGTGGATGGTCAGCTATCTCAATCGTCACAGCCTGGCGGTGTTCGGCTGGTATCGCGTGGCGTTGGCGGCGGTGGCGGCGATGCTGATCGCCGGCGGGGTCATGGCGTAAGCGGACATTTCGGGATGCGACAAGTCGCGGCGCTACGTCACCGCGCGGCGCTGCATCACGGTTCGAGCAACACCTTGATGACGTCGCGCTGGCGTGCGACGCGGAGCGCTTCGACGCCGTCGGCGAGTTTCATGCGGCGGCTGATCAGGCTCAGCACGTCGATTTTTCCCGCTGCCAGCGCGTGCAGCGCGTCGGGGAACGGGCCGCACCGACTGCCGATGACCTGGATTTCATGGATCACCAGCGGCGACAGATCGACGATTTCACTGCCGGCAGCCTGAGGCGCGACGGTGGTTTTCATGACGATCTTGCCTCGCGGCCTGACCATCTGCATCGCCACTTTGAGTCCCGACGCCGAGCCGGTGCAATCCACGACGATGTCCTGGTCCTGCCGCAGCCCCACGTCGTCGAGCAGGCGATGCTTGACGCCCCATTTTTCGCAGAGGGCCAGTTTTTCCGGATGTTTGCCCACCAACCGCACGGTGGCGTTGAGTTGCGTCATCACCTGGGCGCAGAGCAGACCGAGCCGGCCATCGCCGAGGACGGTGACATACGGCCTGCCTTCGATGGTCAGTTGCCGCAGAATCTGGTACGCCGCCGCCAGCGGTTCGGTGAACACGGCATGATCGTCATCGACGGAATCCGGCACTTCCAGCAGGTTCACCACGGGCAGCACGAAACGCGAGGCGAAACAGCCGTCGCGGTCGAGGATGCCCAGCACGGTGCGTTGCCGGCAATGTTCGCGCAGGCCGCCGAGACACATGTCGCATCGGCCGCAGACGCAGTTGATCTGACCGACCACTCGCTTGCCGATGAGGTTCTGGCCTTTGGGGCCGGTGACTTTTTCGACGACACCGACGAACTCGTGGCCGAGCACGCCGCGGAACCGCATATAGCCGCGGCAGAGTTCCAGGTCGGTGGAGCAGACGCCCATGCGCAGCGGCCGGATGAGCGCCTCGCCCGGCGGCGGCGTCGGGTCCGGACGATGCGCCTGAAATACCGCTTCATTGCCGTCGAAGATCAATGCCTGCACGGAGGAACTCCCAGAGACTGTCCGGTGGATGGGGGGTGAAATCCGAATGTCCAAATCCGACTGACGAATGAAATGCACGGAATTTCGTAGCCGCGGGCAAACTGCCCGCGCGTCCTGTCATTCGTCATTCGGATTTGGACATTCGACATATCCTCCCACCGTCCGAGGACCGTGAACCCTACCTGTGGATTATCGGCTGGCCGGAAGGTCGGGGCCAACTGAAGTACACTTAATCTCCATGGAATCCACAACGACGCCCCGGTTGCTGCTGCTGGCCAACGACACGATGCCGCAGGTTTCGGAAGCGGTGGTCGTGTTTCGGCGCTGGTTGAACACGGAGCCGCTTCGGGGGGACATTGTCGCCGCGCCGCGGATGATGGAGCTGACCCGCGGAAACTGCGGCGAATTGCCCAAGGCCGATCTGGCCATCGTGTTCGGCGGCGACGGCACGCTGCTCTCGCAGGCGCGCAAGATCGTCGATCTGAACCTGCCCGTCATCGGCGTCAACTTCGGTAAACTCGGCTTCCTCGCGGAATTCAGCCTCCAGGAACTGATGGAGCACTGGCCCGCGATCATGGCGGGACGATGCACGAGCAGCCGGCGCCTGCTCATCGAAGCCCATGTGTTCAATCCGGGCACGGTGGTCTGGGGTCAACCGAGACTGCCGGAGCCGGTGTTTCAGGGCCTGGGCATGAACGACGCGGTGATCGCTTCGGGGCCGCCGTTCCGGATGATCGATCTGGAGCTGTCGATCGATCCACGAAAGTCCGACGCGGTGGTCACGGAGTTTTCCTCCGACGGCGTGATCGTCTCCACGCCCGGCGGTTCCACGGCCTATAACCTTTCCGCCGGCGGCCCCATCGTCACGCCCGGCATCGACGCCCTCTGCGTCACCCCCGTCTGCCCCCATTCCCTGGCGTTTCGGCCCCTCGTGGTCAACGCCGCATGGGACGTCTGGCTCTGCGTCCGCCGCGCCAACTCCGGCACCACGCTCGTCATCGACGGCCAGGAGTCGTTCCATCTCGTGCCCGGCCAGCAGGTCCTGATTCGCCGTTATCCGCGCACGG
>JADLAP010000154.1 GCA_020848195.1 Phycisphaeraceae bacterium | reverse complement strand
CACGGCAGCTTCGAGGCCCACGAGCCGGGCTACCTGCATGTCGACATCAAGTATCTGCCTCAAATGGTGGACGAGTCCGCACGCCGCCATCTCTTCGTGGCCATCGACAGGGCGACGCGCCGGGTGTTCGTGCGCCTCTATCCGGCACAGACCGCAGCCAACGCGCGCCGTTTCCTGCGCGACCTTCAGCGCGCGGCCCCGATGACGATCACCCGCGTCCTGACCGATAACGGGAAGGCCTTCACCGGCCGCCTGTTCGGCCTGCGCAGACGCGCGGCATCGGGACAGCACGAGTTCGACCTCCTGTGCGCCGAGCCTGGCATCGAGCATCGCCTGACCCCGCCGATGCGGCCGCAGACGAATGGCATGGTCGAGCGCTTCAATGGCCGGATCGGGGACGTCCTCCGGAGCCACCGCTTCCACAGCGGCGAGGATCCGGACCAGACCCTCCTGCGCTACGTCCACCTCTACAACAGCCAGCTGCCGCAATCCGCCCTGAAGGGCCGAACGCCCATCGCCGGCCTCAAGGACTGGCAACGCCAGAGGCCCGAACTGTTCTGGAAACGGGTCCACAATCACGCGGGATGTGACAACTAGTCGCGCAGCGTGGCAAGCATCTCGACGCGGTGGCGGTGGATGGCCTTGTCGAATTCGGTCGAGATGAAGGTTTCCAGACAGTCGCGGGCCGTCCAGCGTCCGGTGACCTGCGCCCCGAAGCAGAGCACGTTCGCGTCGTTGTGCTGGCGCGAAAGCCGGGCGCCCAGCGCGTCATGCACCAGCGCCGCGCGCACATGCGAAAACCGGTTGGCGGCGATGCTGATGCCGATGCCGCTGCCGCAGATCAGCACGCCCATGCTGGCCTGACCCGAGCCGATCGCACCCGCGACGCTGCGCGCGAAGTCGGGATAATCGACCTTGTCCGCACTGTCGCAGCCGAAGTTCAGCACCTTGTGCCCCCCGGATTCGAGAAGACCCTTCAGAAAGAACTTCAACTCATAGGCAACGTGATCGTTGCCCATCGCTATGGTTTTCGGGCCGGCCATTCCATCCTCCTGTTCGCGCCTTCTCCGACAGCAGTGCCGGAGAAGGGAATTAATTCGCCTGACGTGAGGCATCACACCTTGGCGACAGCTTCGCAGAAGCGGTTCAGGAACTCGTCTACCTTGAAGTCCGAGCAGATCCGCACGTTGGGTTCCTGACCGGGGATCGGCCGCCGGTCGGCGACGAGTTGTCCGCGGGTGAACTCACCTTGCAGCTCGATATCGCCCCGGATCGCCTCCATGGTCGCCAGCGTCGGATCCTCGGCCACCGCCACCGCCATCGGGTCGTGCATCCCGGCGCCCCTGGGCAGATGGCTGGCGCGATGCTTGTCGTTATCCAAATAGAAATTGTAGTAGAATTCGATGATCTCGACGAGCGTCTTCGCCGGCTGGTCGCCGTTTTCGGTGATCCAGTTCATGCGGTCGCGGTTCAGGCGGACCATGCCCGTCACGTCGACACCGACAAGGGTGATGTTGGCGCCCGAGTTCATCACGATGCTGGCGGCTTCCGGGTCGTTGTGGATGTTGGCGTCGACCAGCCTGCTCTTGACGCCCATGATGCCGGCGAATTCGGGGTTCAGCCCGACGTTGCTGCCCATGATCACCACGTCCTTGAAGAGTTTCGCAATCGAGGGATCCTTGGCAAAGGCGAGGCCGATGTTGGTCAGCGGCGACACCGGAACCAGCGTGATTTCGCCGGGGTTCTCATGGGCCATGCGGATGATGAGATCGACGGCATGTTCCTTGACCGCGCGGGTCGGCGGAACCGGCAGGTTGATATTGCCCGATCCGGTATCGCCGTGGATATGCCTGGTCCGGTTGACATAGGGCCGCAGCAGCGAGCGCCCGACGCCCTGCGCCACCGGAATGTCGCCGTGGCCGCACAGATGCAGCAGCGCCAGCGTGTTCGCGGTGGCGTTCTCGACCTCGGTGTTTCCGAAAACCGTGGTGCAGGCTTCCAGTTCGATTCCCGGCCGCCCGAGCGCGTAGAGTATCGCCATCGCGTCGTCGACGCCGGTATCGACGTCCAGAATGATCCTGGTCCTGCTCATCACACGAGTCCCTTCATTGTCGTTTCAGTCCTGCATTCCCGGCCGGGCGGAACAGCGGTGGTCAGACCGCGCCGTCCCGGTGCTCCCTTCAATCGGCGCCCCGGCGGCGGCGGCCGGGCGTTTCGGGTTGCGCTTTGGTCAGGGCGTCACAGCTTCACGACCGCTTCGCAGAAGCGGGTCATGAATTCGTCGGCTTTGACATCGGTGCAGACGCGAACGTTTGGTACCCGGCCGTGGATCAGGCGCCGGTCGGCGATCAGATGCCCACGGGTGAAGTGGCCCGCCAGTTCGATTTCGCCCCTGATCGCCTCCATCGTCGCCAGCGTCGGATCTTCGGCGATCGCCACGGCCAGCGGGTCATGCATACCGGCGCCCCGCGGCAGGTGCGCGGGCCGGTTCTCTTGCCGGTTGATGTAGAAATTGTAGTAGAATTCGCTGAGGTCGATCAGCGTCTTCGCTGGTTTGCCGCCGTTGCTGCGGATCCACTCCATCTGCGTGCGGTTCATCCGGGTCAGGCCGGT
>JADLAP010000153.1 GCA_020848195.1 Phycisphaeraceae bacterium | reverse complement strand
ATGACGGCGAAATGCAGTTCATTGCCGCCGAGAAGCCGATTGTCCGGCATGTGGGCTTCCCACGGCAGGGTAAAGGTCAGCGTCCCGGCTACCGCGGGAACGCTCTGGCCCTCGATGATCCACGTATTGCGGCCCTTGGTCTGCAGCACCAGTTCGATGCCGCTGTTGCGGTGCAGATTCAGCGGGTGATAGCGTTTTGACGGCCAGCAGTGACCATACTCCGCCACCGGCCCGCGCGCCCAGGGATGCACGTCCAGCACTTTGTCAGGCGCGGCCATCCTCAGTTCCTTACCCGGCCCATCGAAGACGTATTGTGTCACCGAAGTGGCCGGCGTCCAAATGAAATGCCTATGACTGACGGCGTGACACAGGGCGAACGCATATGACCATTCAAGTCTTGCCGGAACCCAATGACCGAATGACCAAGCCCGAATGACAAATGATAAGACCGGATTTTCATCGTTTCGTCATTCGGATTTGGGCCTTCGTTATTTCCCATCGCACAGATCCTGATCCATATGCGCTGGCCCTGGCGTCCCCCCCCCCCACCTTCACGACGCCGGAGTTTTGCAATTGGCGTCGCAGTCGATAGCCTATGCGCGACGACTGGTGCCCCGGCGATGCGAATCCGATGGATCGCATTTGCCTGGGTGAAAAGGGAAACGTGGTGACCCGGTTGTGTGATGCCGGGAATTCCACTGCGGACGCGCCGCCGTGATGGGTGGCAAGCTCGATGCGAGTTTGCCCGAGTCCCGTGCCACACGCCACTGTTCAGCCCGCAAGGGGCTGGATGGGAAGGCGGACGGGAAGCGACCCAGAGCCGGAAGACCTGCCTGTCGGAATGAACTGTGTGTCCTCGCGCATGGGACGCCGTGGGCTTGCCCTGTTTTGGCCTTTCAAGAGCGCCTGCCCCGGATGACAACCCTGAACGAGGACGTGTCGGGTTTCGGCCCGCGGGAGCGATGTTCGCACGATTTCCCGCGGCAGAATCCTTGCCTGGCGCGCGAGGCCGGGCCGGTTTCGTTCAGGGAGGAAACATGCAAAAGGGCTTTGTGCAGGTGTACACCGGCAACGGCAAGGGCAAAACCACCGCGGCGCTGGGGCTGGCGCTGCGCGCGGCAGGCGCGGGGATGCGCGTCTTCATCGCGCAATTCGCCAAGGGCATGGACTACAGCGAACTGCACGCCATCCGCATGCTCAGCGGCCGGATCACGCTGCGCCAGTACGGCGCCGCGTGCTTCATTGACCGCGAGCCGAGCGAGACCGACATCCAACTGGCGACCCATGGTTTTCAGGACGTCCAGCAGGCGGTCCGCGACGGCCAGTACGATCTGATCATTCTCGACGAAGCCAACATCGGCACGTACTACAAGCTCTTCAGCGTGGAAGAACTGCTGGAGCTGATCGACGCCAGGCCGGCGCATGTCGAATTGGTGCTGACCGGGCGCTATGCCGACCCGCGGATCATCGACCGGGCGGACTTGGTCACGGAAATGCGGGAAATCAAGCACTATTACCGTCAAGGCGTCACCGCCCGCCCCGGCATCGAAAACTGACCGAAGGCTGGATTGGAGCGATTGCGATGCGAACCCCGAAGCTGATGCTGGCGCTGATCGCGGCGATTCCGCTCGCGGCCGGGGCATGGTATTTGATCGCGTCGTCGCCGTCCCGTGAAACGCCGCCGGTCACGACGGCGACGATGACGATGACGACAGGGCCGGCGCAACCGGCGCGGCGCGTGATTTCACTGGCGCCCAGCATCACGGAAACGCTCTTCGCCGTCGGCGCGGGGAACCGCGTCGTCGGCGTCACCCGCTACTGCCTGTATCCTCCGCAAGCCAAAACCGTCGAACAGGTCGGCGGCTATCTCGATCACAGCATGGAAGCGATGCTCCGGCTGAAGCCCGATCTGGTCATCGCCGGCGAAGAACACCACGACTCGCTGGAACAACTGCGCAAACTCGGGCTGCCGATCCTGATCGTCCATCACCGGATGATCGGCGGCATTCTGGAATCCATCGGGTTGATCGGCCAAGCCACGGATAGTCTCGCCGGTGCGGAAGACCTGGCTGCCGACATCCGCGGGCGCATGGAGCGGGTGCGGAGGAAGGTTGCCGGCCTGCCTCGTCCGAGGGTCATGGTCTGCCTCGGTCGCGGCATGGGCGGCGGCGTTGGCGAGATTTTCATCGCGGGCAAGGACAACTTCTACGACGAAATCATCGAACTGGCCGGCGGCGCCAACGTCTTCGACGCGGCGATCGTGAAATCCCCCGCCATTTCCGACGAAGGCGTGCTGCGGCTGAACCCCGATGTGATCATCGACATGGTTCCCAGTCCGGAGGAACGAGGCACAACGGCGGCAGCCATCGCCGAAGACTGGAAGACACTGTCGCAGGTCGCCGCGGTCAAGGCTGGTCGGGTGCACGTGCTGACCGGCGATTACGTGGTGATTCCAGGCCCCCGGTTCGCGCGGACGCTCGAAGACGCTGCCCGCGTCATCCAACCCGAAGCACGATGGAACGAGCCATGACCGCGGTGGAAGTGGACGATCTCTGTTTCGCCTACGGCCGAACCGCCGTGCTACGCCACGTCGGCTTCGACGTTCAACCCGGCGAATTCGTCTCCATCATCGGCCCCAACGGTTCGGGCAAGTCCACGCTCATCAAGTGCATCAACCGGATTCTCGCCGGCTGGACCGGACGCATCGCTCTGTCAGGCACATCCGTCCGCGCGATGTCGCAAAAAGCCATCGCCACGCGCATCGGCTATGTGCCGCAGGTCCATGAAGGGCCGTTGCCGTTCACGGTGGAAGAGTTCGTGTTGCTGGGGCGATATCCCTATGTCAACCCGCTGATCCGCGTGCGCGAGGAAGATCGCCGGGAGATCGGACGGATTCTCGAACGCACCGGACTGTCGCCGTTGTCCGGGCGGAACATGGCCACCCTCAGCGGCGGCGAACATCAGGCCGTCTTCATCGCCGCGGCGCTGGCGCAGGGCGCGCGGACGCTGCTCCTTGACGAACCGGCGGCGTTTCTGGACTACCGCCATCAGGTCGAATCCGCCTCGATGCTGCGACAGATGCACCGGGACATGGGCGTGACCATTCTCTGCGTGACCCACGATGTCAACCAGGCGCTGGCCGCCAGCGATCGGGTGCTGGCGCTGAAGGATGGCCAGGTCGCCTATTTCGGCCCGCCGGCGTCACTGCTGGACAACGGCCTGCTGGAGCGGCTGTACGCCACGTCGTTCGCCCGCCTGCCGCGGGAAGCAAACCGGCTGCCCTGGCTGGTTCCCTGTGGAGGCCCGTCATGAATCGGCGCGGGGTGCTGCCGGGAATGCTGGTTTTCGCCGTGTTCTGCCTGCTGGCGTCTCCGCTGGTCGGTGCGAGGTTCACGACGTTCGAGGCTGTGTTCCGGCCTCAATCCACGGATGTGGAGGCGTCGATCTTCTGGTCGATCCGACTGCCCCGGGTTCTCGCCGCATTTCTCGCGGGATCCGCGCTGGCGATGTGCGGCATGGTGTTCCAGGCGATGTTCCGCAATCCGCTGGCGACGGAATCGACGCTCGGCGTGGCCAGCGGCGCGTCCTTCGGCGCGGCGCTGCAGGTTCGCCTGGGACTGACGGTATCGCTCTGGGGCTTGCCCAATGGATTTTTGTTCGCGTTCTTCGGGGCAGCCCTCTCTGTCGGCATGATCGCGGGTCTGGCGCGTCTGCGACGTGGACTGTCCACCTCCGCCACGCTGCTGGCGGGCGTGGCGATCAGCTTCATCTTCTCCAGCCTCATTCTGCTCGTGCAGAGTACCTCGGATTTCCACAATTCCTTCCGGCTGCTGCGATGGCTGATGGGCGGTCTGGCGTCCGCGGACTACCGGACCGCGGCGAATCTGCTGATATTTACGCTGCTCGGCATCGCCGTCATCGGATGCCATATCCATGAACTGAACCTGCTGCTGACCGGCGACGAACTGGCCGCCAGCCGCGGCGTCGCGGTGAACCGGACCAAGGCGATCCTGTTCGTCGCCACCTCGCTGACCGTCGGCGGCGTCGTGGCGCTCACCGGCCCGATCGGCTTCGTCGGTATGATCGCTCCGCACGTCTGCCGGCTGATGATCGGCTGCGACCATCGACGGCTGCTGCCTGCGACCCTGCTCTTCGGCGGCGGATTTCTTACGCTATGCGACACGGCCGCCCGGATGATCACCGCCCCGGCCGAGATGCCCGCCGGCGCCATCACCGCGCTGCTCGGCGGGCCGTTCCTGCTCTGGCTGCTCATCACCGCCACCGCGGAAGGACGACGGACATGAATGCTGGACCCTTGTCATGAACGACCCATCCTCCTCCACCTTTTCGCCGCTGCCCCGGCTCGACGGACCTCGCACGTACCGGCTGGGAGTCAGTTCCTACGTCTATCCCGCGGACCTGATGATCAACCTGCGGAACGTTGCAGGCTGCGCCGATGATGTGGAACTGGTGCTTTTTGAAACGCCGGAGGCGTCCAACATTCCCACGCCGGCCGACATTGGGGAAATGCTCCGCATCGCCCGCGAATCGCGGATGACCTACACGGTTCACTTTCCCATCGAGTTCCAGATCGGCGCAGCCGACCCGACGTCGCGGCGGTTGTTTCTGGATCAGGCGCGCAGGCTGATCGACCTGACCCGGCCGCTGCCGGTGTGGGCGTACATCCTTCACCTCGAAGGCATCGCCGACAATGCGGACGCCGGTGAAATCCGACGTTGGCAGGCGGACTGCGCGGCAGGCGTCGAGCAACTGCTTGCCACCGGCGTAGCGCCGCGGATGTTCGTCGTCGAGAATCTCTCGTATCCCTTCGACTGGTGTCTGCCGGTGATCGAGCGGTTCAACCTGGCTGTCTGCATCGACATCGGCCATCTGTGGATCGGCGGCTACGACGTCAAAGCCCATCTGGATCGGCATCTGCCTCGCACGCGTCTGTTCCATCTGCACGGCGAAAAGGAGGGCAAGGACCATATCAGCCTGGTTCATGTCGATCCCATGCGGCTGCCGCCGGTGTTCGACGCGCTGCGCAGCTTCACGGGCGTGGTCACGCTGGAACTGTTCGACTACGAGGAAACCGCAGGCTCCATCGGCGTGCTGAGCCGGGGCCAGAGGTGAAGTCCGGTTCGTGATGGAGACGCACCATGGCACGCCAGCTTCTTCTTGTCCGCCACGCCGACGTCGGCCCGCAACATCAGGGCCGATACCTTGGCCGCACGGATGTGCCGTTGTCGAACCATGGTATGCATGAAGCAACGGAACTGGCGGCATGGCTGCGTTCACAACGCCCGGCGAAGCTGGCCTGCAGTCCGATGCTCCGGGCAAGGCAGACCGCCGATGCCATCGTGCGGGAAACGGGACTGACAGCCGAACGGGACGACGATCTGCGCGAGGTGGACTTCGGCCTGTGGGAAGGCAAAACCTTCGCCGAGATCGCAGACCAATGGCCCGGCGAGGTGGACCAATGGGCCGCGTTTCATCCCGACTTCGCCTTTCCCGGCGGAGAACGATTGGACGCCTTTCTCCTTCGCGTCCGTTCATGCGCGAACCGGCTGGCGAGCGACCCGACGGATCGCGTGCTGGCTGTCGCGCATGGCGGCGTCATCCGCGCGATGATCTGTCATCTGCTCGGACTGGACGCGAGGCACTACCTGCTGTTTCACATTCGCCATGCCTCGTGCGCCGTGCTGGATATTCACGACGGCAAAGGCGTGCTCAGCGGCCTGAACCATCCGTGTCCCGTTTCAGACCCGACGCGAACGCGACGGGGCTGAGGGTTGAGGGAGCAATGAACATGGCCCATATCGTGCTGATCACCGGCGGCTGTCGCAGCGGCAAGAGCGGGTACGCCCAGCAGCTTGCCGAATCGTTGCCCGGCAGGCGCGTCTACATCGCCACATGTCCGGTGCTGGACGATGAGATGCGGCGTCGCATCGACCTGCACCGGCAGGCCCGCGAAGGCAAAGCGTGGCAAACCATCGAAGAATCCATGGATTTGCCTGGCGTGCTGGACCAGGCCCGATCCTTCGACGTCGTGCTGGTGGATTGCCTGACGCTGTGGGTGAGCAACGTGATGTTCGACGCACAGCAGCGGAGTCTGGAGATCGATGAACACCGGATGGTGTTGCGGAGCCAGGCGGTGCTGAAGGCGTGCAGCGGGCATCCGGGAACGATCGTGTTCGTGACCAACGAGGTGGGCATGGGCATTGTGCCTGAGAACGCTTTGGCCCGGCGATTCCGGGACCTGGCCGGCCGCTGCAATCAGACGATGGCGGCCGGGGCGGATCGGGTCGTGCTGATGGCGTGCGGACTTCCCTTGAATTTGAAAGGTTCGTGAATCATGAAGTTGCTTGAACAGACCGTTGAACGCATTGAACCTCAGGACCAGGCCGCGCGTGCGAAGGCCAAGGCCCGGCTGGACCAGTTGGTGATGCCGCATTGGGCGTTGGGACGGCTGATGGACCTGGCGCTGGACCTGGCGGGCATGACGGGGACAGCCCGGCCTGCGGTGGCGCGCAAGGCGATCCTCGTGATGGCGGGCGATCACGGCGTCTGCGCCGAAGGGGTCAGCAAGTTTCCGCCGCAGGTGACGACGCAGATGGTCCATGGTTTTGTCGCCGGAATCGCGGGCATCAACGTACTGGCCCGGCTCAATGACGTGCGCGTGGTGGCGGTGGACATGGGCGTGGCGGGTGATCTGAGCGCGCTGGCCGACGCGGGGAAAATCCTCAGCCGCAAAGTGGCCTTCGGCACGAAGAACATGGCACAGGGTCCCGCCATGAGCCGGGAGCAGGCGCGACAGGCCGTCGAGGCGGGCATTGATGTCGTGAATCAACTGGCCGGCGACATCGACGTCTTCGGCACGGGCGACATGGGCATCGGCAACACCACGCCCAGCACCGCTATCATCACCGCCCTCACGGGTCGGCCGGTGGCTGAACTGATCGGCCGGGGCACGGGCATCGACGATGAACAACTCACCCGCAAAATCAGCGTGATTCAGCGATCGCTTCAGGTCAACCAGCCCGACCCCCGCGACGGCCTGGACGTGCTGAGCAAGGTCGGCGGCTTTGAAATCGGCGGCCTGGCGGGCGTCATCCTCGGCGCTGCCGCGCTACGCAAGCCTGTCGTCGTCGATGGATTCATCTCCACCGCCGCCGCGCTGATCGCCCATGCGCTGTGTCCCCACTGTGCCGACTACATCATCGCCGCGCACCGCAGCGTGGAAGTCGGCCATGCCGTCATGCACCAGTTCCTCGGCAAACAGCCACTGCTGGATCTGAACCTGCGGCTGGGCGAAGGCACCGGCGCGGCACTGGCGATGAATCTCGTCGAAGCCGCCCAACGCATCCTGACCGAAATGGCGACCTTCGAGGAAGCCGCCGTGTCACAGGCCCACTGAGATCACCGGCGACTTTCACCGCGGAGCTTCACCATGCGACGACTTCTGGCTGCCTTCCGATTCCTCACCGTGCTGCCGATTCCCGGCTCATGGGGAACCGCCGAAACGGACCTCGCCGGCAGTGTGCCGTTCTTCCCCGTGGTGGGCCTGGCGCTGGGCGGGATCGCATTCGCGCTGGCATGGGGAGCGCAGCAACTGGCCCTGCCCCCGCTGCTGGTCAGCGCCGCCCTGACCGTGGCGATGCTGAGCTTCTCCGGCGGATTGCATATGGACGGCCTGTCCGACACAGCCGACGGATTCCTCAGCTCGCGCCCACGGGAACGCATCCTGGAAATCATGAAGGACAGCCACGTCGGCGCGATGGGCGTCATCGCCATCGTGTGCGTGCTGCTGGTCAAGTTCGCCGCGATGGCGTCCCTACCGCCGACCCGCGTAGCCTTCGCCGCGATGCTGATGCCGCTGGCCGGACGATGCATGATCGTGGCGCAGATGGCGCTGCTGCCCTACGCCCGGCCCGGCGGTCTGGGTTCGGTGTTCTACCAGCGACGACATCGCCTTGCCGCCGCGTGGGCCTGCGTGGTGCTTGGCGCTGCCGGCATGATGACGCTGAAAATTCCCGGTCTGGCGACCGCAGGCGTCTGTCTCCTGGTCACGCTGGCCTTCTCGCTCAAGTGCCGGCGCAAGATCGGCGGAGCCACCGGCGACACCTTCGGCGCCACCTGCGAACTGGCGGAAACCGCGGTTGCCGTGACCCTGGCGTGCTGGCTGGTCGCATCCGTCTGAACGGAACGCATCGCTTGATCGATCACTTCCCGCTGACGGTCAGCGTCGCCAGCTTGTCCACGTTGCCGGCTGCGATCTTGTCGAAGCCGCTGCCCAGCTCACCGATGGGGTCCGGCGGCAGGATGTCCACCTTCTTCTCTCCGAGCTTCGCCTGGCCTTGCTCGACCATGCCTTCAAACTTGCGGCACTCGGCGAGCAAGGCTTCGAGGATTTCCTCCTCCGGCACGTTGGCGACACGCTGGCCCTGCACGTAGATGATGCCGCGTCGGTCGCCGGCGAAGATGGCCACGTCCGCGCCTTCCGCTTCGCCGGGGCCGTTGACGATGCAGCCCATCACCGCCACCTTGATCGGCAGCTTGATCTCCTCCGCCAGCTTCTTGCGCACGTCCTGCACGAGCGTGAACAGGTCCACCTGAATGCGGCCACAGGTGGGGCATGCGATCAGTTCCACGCCCTTGCGGGGGCGAAGGCCCAGGCAGTAGAGCAGTTCCAGGCCGTCCTGCACTTCGTAGACCGGGTCGTTGGCGTAGCTGATGCGGATGGTGTCGCCCACGCCGGAAGCGAGCAGATGACCCAGCGGCACGACGGAACGGATCGTGCCCGTCTCCTTCGGCCCTGCATGCGTGACGCCCAGGTGCAGCGGATAGTCGAACCGCTTGCTGATTTCCGTGTAGGCGTCGATGGCCAGCGTCGGGTCCGTGCTTTTGGCGCTGATGACGATGTCGTGGAAATCCTGCTCGTGGAAGATGTCGAGATATTCCTCGAGCTTGGCGATCATGATGGCCAGGAAGTGGCCGTGGCGGTTGTTGGAGAAGACGCCGCCGAGTTCCTTCAGGCGTTTCTGCTTGTCTTTGCGTTCGACGATGGAGCCTTCGTTGACCCCGATGCGGATGGGCAGCTTGCGCTGCTTGCAGGCCTGGATGACGTCGCGGACCTGGACCTTGTCGCTGATATTGCCGGGATTGAGGCGGATTTTATGCACGCCGGCCTCGATGGATTCCAACGCCCTCTGAAAGTGGAAATGCACGTCGGCGACGATGGGCACGCGGACCTGGGGCAGAATCTCCTTCAGGGCGTCGGTGTCCTTCTTCTCCGGCACGGCCACGCGCACGATGTCCGCCCCCGCAGCGGCAAGCTTGTGGATTTCCGCGACGCATTTGTCAATGTCATAGGTGTAGCCGGCGGTCATGGTCTGGACGGAGACGGGCGCGTCGCCGCCGATGCGGATGCGACCGACGCGGTCGTCGCCGACGGTGACCTGCCGGGTAGGCCTGCGATAAGCCATGATGGCGATTCCTTGCGGCTGGGGTATGCGATGTCCAAAGGGATAGTATAGCCCAACCGCACCGCGGTCCCCTCGGCAAGCGAGAAGTTCCCCGACAAGCGAACAGGGCAGGCGCCTGTGTCGCTGCTTCCCTCTTACTGAAAGGGAGAGGTGAAAAAGCCAAATGCGCCGGCCCTGACCGAAAGCCACCGCCAACTCACGCCGGGCTACCCCACTCCTCCGTGATCTCCGTGCCTTCGTGAGAACATCAGAACGGATTATCTCACGGAGTCACGGAGATCACGGAGATGAACAAACGCACAAAGATGGGCGCCGAATGTCAAATGTCAGGCGTTGATCCCTGAGTCCCCTCAACACGCTATGACAGAGACTCGACCGTGATCGCAAATGTGCCGTGGTAGTCGGGTCGGCCCGGCATTTCCACGTGTATCCGCAGTTCCCAGTCGTAGTACGGATACACAATCGGCTTGCGCGGCGACGTCGCTGACTGCTCAGCCGGCGGCGTGAATTGCGTCATCGCGGAGATCGGCTGGCCCGGCTCCAGCGATTGGTTGTCCACAAGGGTCTGGCTGGTTTCGTAGCAGGCGTCGGTTGCATAGGTCGTTTTTTTCCCGCTCCGGGTTCGCATGGTCCTTTGGCAGACCAGTTTCGCCTTGACACTCGTGATCTTCATCGCCGTGCGGACACGCTGTTCAAACAAAAGCGTGAACGGCTGCCCCAGAAGGAAACGATCGGTGTCGGTCATCACCGTCGGTTCGTCCAGATCGCGCAAGACCAGGACGTTGTAGATCAGCATTCCGACGGGAACAAACCCGACGCCGGCGTAGATCGGTGCGGCGATGAAGGCCAACATTTCATACGGCTGATCGGCGAACAGGAAATAATGACCGGCGCTGGCACCGCCGACTCCCAACCACGCGATGGTCAATACCAAGGCACCCACGGCGCGGCCGCGGATCGACTTAACCGGGCGCAGCACGAACTCGCCGGTGGCCCGCTGCTGGGGCGGTCGGCGGTCGTTGCTGCCTGGGCTCCGATACGACAGTATCTGGAATCCCACCAGCAGGAACAGCATCGGGAATTGTGTGAAGATGTACGGGAAATATGCCCTGTGGGGGATCAGGAAGGCCTTGGAAGGATCGGCGGGATTAACGTAAGCGGTGGCGTGCGAGCCCGACCGGTAGTTCGCCACGACGCGCTGGGCCCACCCCCGGCTTTGCGACAGGCTCAGCGGGAAGACGTCTGAACTCTGATGGGACTGGTTGGCCGCCTCGTAGCGGTAGGTGATGATCGGCTCGTAAGTGACCGACGTGCCGTCTTTGTCGTGGCTGACGTGTTTCTTGACGTCGGTGCCCATGATGATCGCCGCGACGGGCTGGTACGTGCGCAGCTTCTGGTGCTGGTTCCAGACCATGCTGAATCCGAAGATCATGAGGATGATCGGGATGCCGCAGAAAAGCAAGATCCAGACGCGGAAACGACTTCTCATGAATTGGAAATTCTACGGGGTCAGAACCCGATGGCGATATTTCCCGCAACAAATAGCCTTGATTGCCGGCAACGGGGCTGATGATTCGGGTGTTGACGAACAGGTCAACGGGACGATGCGTTGATGGTGGGGGTTCATGGCCGGGACTCCCGGATGGCGTCAGGGCGGGGATGCCGCGGATGACGCTTCGGGTACATGATGTACCACGGCGGCGGGAGGGAGACAACCGGACGGGCACATGTCGGTGGATGGTGAATGCCGGACGCGCAGCGTCCGACTTGGTAAGACGGGGGTGGTGGCGCAGCATGTCAGAGCCGGACGCTGGGCGTCCGGCATTCGTCACGGGCGACAGCATGTCGTCATTGACATTTCCGGCTCGTTGCGGCGGTGGCGGCCAATGTGAGCCAGGGGAGGATTCATCCTGGTCTTCCCCACGAATGGTGGGCGTGACATGGTCAACCTGTCGTGGAGAAGGTGAGATTCAGAACCGCAGGGACAGGCCGAAGCCGAAGCCGGAGCCGCGGTGGTAGCGTGGTCCGCAGTGGGGGCGGCCATACCAGCCGGAGTGGTATGAATACGCTCCGCCCCAGTGTCCGCCGCGGTAGATGATGGTGGTCGTGGACCAGACCGGGGGGGCGGGCGGGTAGCAGTAGACCACCGGCGGCGGGGCATAGACGACCGGCGCGGGCTGATAGACGTAGCGTGGCCGGGCATCCCATGTGCCGTCGTCATAGCCGGTGCGATAGCCGTTGCGGTATCCATCGCGGTAGTCTTCGTCCGACGTTCGGGCCGGGCCGCTGACCCAGAGGGGCTTGTCGGCGTTCTGAATTTTCACCTCGGACTGATTGAGCGTGGTGAACGGCTGATCGCTGACGGAAGGCGAAGCGGAAGTGACGGGGGTCACGGTGGTGGCGACGGCAGGCGAAATGGCGGCTCGCGTCACGACGGACGTCTGGGACGTTCGAGGCGTTTGCGCCAAGCCGGTGTCCTGCAGCGGTTTCGGGTTCGGCTTGACCATCGCATGTGCGTTGCCGACCAGCGGCTGGGCTTCGATCACCCGCACCGGCTGACCTTGGGCTGTGCTGATCTCCATCAGTTCACGCGCATCGCCGGCGGCGACGAGACGGCGCTGGTCCGGCCGAACATCCGTCGTCTGGCCCCGCGACACCGCGGCAGCGCCGGCGACAAGACACATCGTCACCCAGAAGGTGGTGGTTCGCATGTTCACATCCTTTCGCAAGAACATCTGTATTTTCCCCCTTTCACCCGCACGGGTCAAGAAGGATGTGCACCGCGACAGGGCGAACGCATGTGGCCTTGATCCCCTCTCCCTTCGAGGGAGAGGGGCAAAAGCCACATGCGTTTGCCCTGTGCACCGCGAGCGGCAGGACACGGCAGCCGCTATGATCGGGCAAGACGCAGGCCGGGCGAATGGACCAGGCCGGAACACTGGAGAGGCTCAATCCCTTGACGTCAGGACCGTCCCACGGAGCAGGCCCCTCGTCGCGGCATCGTGCGTCGTTGCCGCGACTCGACGGGCCTCGCACGTCCTATTGGGAGCTGGCCCAGCGCCCGTTGCCGTCGCTGCTGCTGCTGTTGCCGTTGATCGTGCTGTACGAAGTCGGCACCGCGCTGTACATCACCGATCCGCGCAGCGGCATGGCCCGGTACATCTACGCCCGATCCCTGCTGGTGGACTTTTTCCAAGGGTTAGGCTTGGCGGGACTGCATCTGCCGGCGTTGCTCGTGGCGGCCATTCTGCTCGGCGTGCATGTGACCCGCAAGGATTCGTGGCGTGTGCATCCGGGCGTCTGTTTCTGGATGGGCGTGGAATCGCTGGCCCTGGCGCTGCCGCTGTTCGTCTTCGCCGTGGTGCTCTTTCGTCTGCCCGTCGCCCCGGCGGCGATGATCGGACAAGCCGCCACCGCGGAAACCGCACGCTGGCAGGAGCAGATCGTCTTCAGCCTCGGGGCCGGCATCTATGAGGAACTGCTCTTTCGGCTGATCTCCATCGCCGTCGTCCACATGCTGCTCGTGGATGTTCTGCGGCTTCGACCGAAATGGGGCGACGCGGCGGCCATCGTCATCTCCGCGATCCTGTTCTCGCTGTACCACTTTTCCGACGCCAATCCGTACCAGGTGGAAAAAGCCCTGTTCTACTTCGCCGCGGGCCTCTACTTCGCCGGCGTGTTCATGATCCGCGGCTTCGGCATCACCGCCGCCAGCCATGCGATGTACGACGTGCTCGTGGTGCTGCTGAAATTGACCTGATCGCCTTCGCCCCTCGACCAGCCGCCGGCCCGCGATGATCGTCCATCCTCACCGCGACTGGATCGCCTTCGCCAGCGCCTGACCGAACGCCAGGGCGGAATCGGGATTTTGCGCCGTGATGATGTTGCCGTCGACCATCACGTCGTCCGCCGCGGTGGCGGGATCGCCGACGGCGTTGGGCGCCAGTTGCGTGCCTCCGTTCTCCTCCACATGCCATCGTGAAGGCAGCGTGTTGTCGGCGTGCAATTTCTTGTCCACCAGGCAGGCCGGCCCGTTGCCCTGGTAGCCGCAGACTTTCTTCCCCGCCAGCGGACTGACCGGCAATCCCTTCGGTCCCGACACGCGGCACCACGCCAGCGCCGTGACGCCGTGGCAGATCGCCGCGAGAATCCGGCTCTCCTTCGCCAGCTCCGTCACGATGTTGTTCACGTAGGTCTTGTCCGTCAGCCCCACCTTGTACCGCGGATTGTTGTACATGCCGGTGAACGCGGGCTGGTACATCGACGCCCCCCAACCGCCGACGAACACCACTGCCGCGTACTGCTGCGGCTTCACGTCCTTCAGCAGCACATCCGCCTGAATCACGCCCTCCACGCCCGCCGGCTGTCCCGTGTTCGGATGAGGTCGGCAGACCTTCTGATCCGCCGTCACCACCACCTGCACGCCGGCTTTCTCCAGCACGTCCCGAGGCTGGGCGTATTCCTGGTAATAGAAATCCTGATGCGCCACGACGAACAGCGCCTTCGCCGGCGTCGCCGGCTCGGCAGTAAGCATCGACGACATCACCAACGCTGCGATCCACAGATTGGGCATGGCGGGTTCCTTCTCTGAGGAGGATGCCCAATCCTAGGCCGCCTTTGACGCCGAACGCAACCGGCGTGCGCCGCCGCATCACGCCGAAGCTCGTGCAGTCGTGGGTGGATGAAGGTCGAGTTGCCGCGACGGCCGGCGAGGGCAAACCGATGGACCGCCGCCCATGAGCCATCGGGTGACGGTTCATGGGCGGGTCAGGTTCGGCCTTCGCGGCGACGGATCGCCGCGGGGAGGTTCGGGGGATGCGGAAGATTCGATTACTTGATCCGCACTTCCTTGCCCTTGTCGGAGGATTCATAGACGGCGTCAAGCATTTTCTGGACCGCCAGGCCATCCTCGGCGGGGCAGAGCGTCGGCTTGCCGTAGAGGCAGTGATCGACGAAGTTGCGCATCTTGGCTCCCATGTTGGAGCCGAAGTCGCCGGCGGGCAGGTAGTCGGGGGTGCTGTTGATCATGTAGCCGCCGAAGTCGTGGAACATCTCCAGCGGCTCCCACGTGGCGCCGGCCTTGGTGCCCATGATCTCGAACGTCCACTTGCTCTTGGTGTGGGCGACGAAGCTGGCTTCGATGTTCAGGATCGCGCCGTTGTCGAAGCGGATCTGACCGATGGCCATGTCTTCCACGGTGTAGGTCTTGTAGTCCCAGTTGGGCCACTGGCTGACGGTGTCAACCTTGGTGTTGCCCATGTAGGTGTAGCACGCGCCGCTGGCGGCCACCGGCTTGGGCGAACCCATGACGTAGTGGGCGCATTCGAGGATGTGGACGCCGATGTCGATCATCGGGCCTCCGCCCTGAAGGTCCTTGCGGCCGAAGACGCCCCAGTTGGGAATGCCCCGGCGACGCAGCGCCTGGCAGCGGACGTACAGAATGTCGCCGAACCGGCCCTCGGCCACCTGCTTGCGCAGGAATTGCGAGTTGCCCGCGTAGCGGTACTGGAAGCCGATGACCAGCTTCTTCTTGAGCTTCTTGGCGCAGTCGACCATGGACTGCGCTTCCTTGGCGCTCATGGCCATGGGCTTTTCGACGATGACGTCGGCCCCGGCGGTCAGCGCGGCGACCGTCGCCTTGGCGTGCATCCCATTGGGTGTGCAGACGCTCACCGCGTCGGGCTTCACCTTCGCCAGCATCTTCTTGTAGTCGGTGAAACAGTTTTCCGCGGCGATGTTGTACGCCTTGGCATGCTTGGCCATGGAGTCTTCGCTCAGGTCGGCCATGGCGACGATCTCCACGTCCTTCATGGCGGCCAGGTCTTTCATGTGCGCTCCGGCGATGCCTCCGGCGCCGATGAATGCGATGCGAAGCTTACGGTCAGACGATGCGGTCATGATCCATTCTCCGGGGAAAAACGGCGACACGGACGGTGTCGTCGAGGTAAGGATGTGCTGGACAACATGTGCGGCATTATGGCAAGGCTGGCCCGCGACGCAAACTGGACAACGCCGGACGCTTCGGGTCCAATACCTTCAGGTCCGCGGTCGCCGTCGCCTGACGCCGCTCGATGAGCCACTGTACACAAGGTTGTGACGCATGGCGGTTCTTTCCTTCGCCCAGCAGGAACCAGCCCCAGCCCCCGGAAGTGCCCCCGGTAATGCCCCCGGTAGCGCCCCCGGTCGTGATCCCGAAAGCACCTCCGCAAGCGATCCCGGCGAGGACCGCGACCTCGCCCTGACCCTTCTGCCCTGGGGCGTTTCCATCCTGCTGCACGCCGGCATCATCCTCCTGGCGGTGTTCATCGTCTGGAGCGTACGCCAGCAGATCGACGAGGAAGAGATCATCATTCCCATCGCCCGGCTCAGCGCCACGCCCGGCACGCCGCTGAAGATGACCCAGACCCGGCAACTGACCAAGATGACCACGAGCACGTCCCGCGTGGCGCTGACCGCCCGCGCGGTCTCGCAGGCCCAGACCGCCCTGGCGTCCAAGGTCAGCACCGAGCCGCTGGCGCTGGCGACGCAGATGCAGTCCTCCTCCGCCGATCTCTTCGACGCCGGCGTCGCCGCGGGATCGGGTCTGACCGTCCGCTTCTTCAGCACCGGAGGCAACGCCAAACGCATCATCTATCTCGTCGACGCATCCGGCTCGCTCATCGACACGCTGCCCTTCGTCCTGCTCGAACTGAAGAAATCCATCGGCAATCTCTCGGAAAAACAGTCCTACACGGTCATCTTCTTCCAGGGCGACCGCGCGATTGAAGTGCCGCCCGCCGGTCTCAAGCAGGCCGGCAGCGCGTCCAGGCAGAAAACCTACGAATGGCTCGACGGCGGCAACATCATCCCCATGGGCCTGTCCAATCCCGTCAAGGCGCTCCAGGTCGCCCTGCTCTACAAGCCGCAACTGCTGTTCATCCTCTCGGACAACATCACCGGCGAAGGCCGGTATGAGGTCGATCAGCGCAAGCTGCTCGAGGACATCCGCGGAGCCAACAAGGGTGGCACCCACATCAACACGTACCAGTTCCTCTACCAGGACAAACTGGTGGACTACGGCATGAAACCCACGCTGCAACTGATCAGCGAGGAAAGCGGCGGCATCTACACTTTCATCGACGGTCGAACACGGGGGATCGAATGAACCGACGCGACGCGCACATGTTGTCGGGGGTCAGCGGCATCGCCGAAGGCGCGCCTTGGACGCTGGCACTGGCGCTGTGCCTTCCGCTGTTGACCGGCGCTGCGGCGCTGGCCGACGAGATCAAGTTCAACGGGTTCTGGATCAAGGATGTGGAAATCCAGACCATCGCCGAGGGCAAGGTGATCTACACCAGCCGCGGCTCGGAAGTCCGCCAGCCGCTGACCAGGCTCGAAGGCATGCGCATGGCGACCTATCCCGCCGTGGGCGAGACCTTCGACGCTCTGGACAAGAAGGATGACGAAGCGGCGTTGCGCGCCATCAGCCAGATCGTCGATCGCGCCCGCGAAAAATGGCTGGTCAATTGGGCCCGCTCGGTGAAAGTCATGCTGCTGGACCGGCTCAGGAAACCCGTCGAGTCGGTCGGGGAATATCTGCGACTGGTCAGTGACGGCGCGGAAGCGAGCCTGCTGGGCGCGCCGCCGATGACGTCGCTGGCCGCCGCCACCGCGGGGCAGAAGCAGCAGATGTCGCAGCGTCTGCAGCAGGCGCTCGACGGCAGCGCCAAGGGCACGGTCGCGGCGCCGCTGATCCAGAAAATGCTCCAACTTCTGGCCACACCAGCCGACGATCCCGGCTCTGCCTCGTCAAGCGGCGACAACGTCGCGGAGGCCACCCCCGCGCCCGCCGCCTCGCCCGCTACCACCACCGTCACCGCAGCGCCCGCCCCCGGCTCCGCCGCCGCTCCCCTGGCCATCGCCAAAACCGCGGAGCCGCTTACCTCCGCCATCCCGCTCTCCAGCGCCCTCGATGCGCAGGATGAAATCACCCGGATGCTCGCACAGGGCAAATACCGCGAAGCGCTCGACGCGGCGAACCAGCGGTTGGCGGGCAACGACACCCGCCTGGCGATGCGGCTCTACCAGAAAGGCGTGGCGCAACTGTATCTGGCGGAAAAGTCCGGCGATCGCAAGGACTATCTCGATGCCGCCATCAGCTTCATGCGGTCGCAGGTCTATTTCCCCAAGAGCAGTTTCGCCGGCCCCTGCCTGATCGAAGCCGGCTGCTGCCACCAGAAAGCGGGACTGAACGCCGATGCCGCCAGGCTCTGGCGACAGGCGCAACTGATTGTCGATGCCGACACCGATCCGTCGATGGCGGCCAGGCTGGACTCGTTCCTCGGCGCCGCCGGCGCTGGGGAACCGGATGCCAAACCCGAAGAATCCAATGTCAAACCCTGAAGCAGGAGTGGCCCTGACATGACCCGAACGATGCGATGCCTTCTGGCGACGGCTCTGGTGCTCGGCGCCGCCCTGCCCCTGCACGCCGCCGAGTCCGTCGGTGGAACCATGAACGTCTTCCGCATGTTCTTCAATCCCATTCCGAAAAGCCCCAGCGTCCTGGACTGGATCGGCGTGTTCCAGGTCTGGATGCTCGTGCTGCTCTCGGTGATCGCGGTGGGCATGATCCTCAGCGCGGCGATGAAGAACAGCAAAGGCCGCATCCTCCCCGGCGACATCGTGGGCCAGTTGCAGGAGATGATCGCCAACAAGCAGTTCCGCGAGGCGCGCGACCTCGTGCAGGCCGATCACAGCTTCTTCGGCCGACTCATGGACGCGGCGTTCACCGAAGCGCCCAACGGTCTGCCCGCCATGGAACGCGCGCTCGATGAAACCAACGACCTCGAAGTCACCCGCATGTTGCGACCGCTGGAATACCTCAACGTCATGGGCAACGTCGCGCCCATGCTCGGGCTGTTCGGCACCGTCTACGGCATGATCGTCGCCTTCCAGGGCCTGGTCGAAATGGGCGGCAAGCCGGACCCCGGCGCACTGGCCGGCGGCATCTCCACGGCACTGGTCACCACCTTCTGGGGCCTGATCATCGCCATGCCGTGCGTCACGGCGTACGCCCTGATCCGCAACCGCATCGACGCTGCCGCCAGCGAAAGCCTGTTGGTTGCCGAGGACATTCTCAAACAGATCGGCCAGCCCGGCCGCAAGGCCGCCCCCGCCGCGCCGACGCAGACACCGACCCCGGCCGCGAAACCGCGCATGACCCCCAAACCCGACGACAAGCCCGGCGCGTGATTGCCCCCAAGCCCCATGCCGAGTCTGCGAGGCATGGGAGTCCCCCGGAAGTGTCCCCGGAAGTGCCCCCGGAAGTGCCCCCGAAACCGACCCATTGCCGACTTGACCCGGAACTCCGACATGCCCTCGAAAACCATCCAGCGAGGCAGCACGGCACCGCAAATGAACATGACGCCGTTGATCGACGTCACGTTCCAGCTCATCATCTTTTTCATGCTCGTCAACAACATCATCGCCGAGGAAAACGTGTCGATGATCGTGCCGAGCCTGGAAAACCCCCGCACCCGCGAGTTGGGCGAAGTCGAGCGCGTCACCATCAACATGTCCCCGCAGGAATTCAACAACCGCGAACGCACAAGCCGCGATCCGCTGAGCTTTCCGGGCGAAGTCGTGTTCGTGAAGATTGGCATGACCCAGTTCCAGACGAACGATCTGGAGGCCATCACCGCCGCGCTCAAGGACGCCAAGGCGCACAATCCCAACGTTGAAGTGCTGCTCCGCGGCGACGCGGCGCTGTACTACAAATCCGTGGAGCCGATCATGGCGGCGGTCAACGCGGCGGGCATTTCCACGGTGAATCTCGTGGCGGCGATGCCGGGACAGGAAACCGCCCCTTCGGGCGCCGCGCCAACCGCAAGCCCCGAAGGCGGCAACACACCCTGACTTCGCCTGGAGTTTCGCGCATGGTCCATACGCCCGCCGCATCCCCGCATCCACCGGACGACCTGGTCGTCGGGTCGTCGTCGGAGCAGGCCCCGGAGCATGAAGCCCGCCGGGCCGGGACCGCGCCGCATTCGACCAACATGCAGCTCAACCTCACGTCCATGATCGACGTGATTTTCCAGTTGCTGATCTATTTCGTCATCACCGCCAACTTCGCCGTCGGCGAAGGCGTGATCACCGCCAAGCTGCCCGCCAGCGAGACGGGGGCTTCCACCGCGACGCCGCCGGAGAAGCCGTTGAACATCGTGGTCAGCACCGCCGGGCAGTACGGCTACCGCATCACGCTCGAAGGCATGCCCCACGCGCCGCGGAATTTCTCCGATCTGGCTGTCCTGCTGGCCCGCCTCCAGTACGGCCCAGCCAATCCGACCGGATCGTTCAAAGACGACAATCCCGTGCTGATCAAGCCGGACGAAACCGTCCGCTGGCAGCACGTGGTCAACGCCTTCAACGCGGCTGTGAAAGCCAAATACAAAAACATCAGCTTCGCCCAGACGACAAGCCCATGATTGCGCACCCCCCCCACTGCCGCCGTCGCCCGCGATGTCTTGTCCGACGTGGCGTTCCGCCAGTCCTGACGATTCTCGTCATGACCTGTCTCGCCGCCGGCGCAAACGCCCAGATGTCCCGGCTCGATCCCGGCCAGTTCATCGAAGGCCTTCGCAAACAGGGCCTGCGCGAACTGATGCGGCATCTCGTCGAGTCCGAGCCGGCGACCGACCCCGTCGTCAGACAGCAGGTGCTCATCAGCACGCTGCGACTGGACTACGACGACGCGCTGTCGGCCGGGAAACTCGACCAGGCCCGCACGTCGCTCGATCAGGCCCTCGACGCCACCCGCAAGCTCATCCAGGACGCCTACGACCACGAGCAGCGCCCCATCTGGCAGACCCAGCTTGGCGAAATGCTCCTGTTCGACCTGCTGGACACGCTGAACACCAATGCCGGCCAGTTCGTCGAGTTCGGCGTTCCCACGGCCGCGCAGCAGACCGCCTTCAACCTGGTGGTTCCCGAAGCCCTGGAAAATCTCGAAGACGCCGACGTCCGCTTCTATCAGCTTCAAACCGAACTGCCCAAGGAAAAAGACCACACGGACAAGCGAGTCAACACCGGCCTGTGGTATCGCATGATGGATGAGTATTCCAAGGCCCGCACCCGCTTCGCCCTCGCCCATGCCCTGCTGTACGCATGGCTGTTGCCTGACAGCGACGCCTACTTCACCCATCTGGGCAACAACCCCAAAATCGTCCGGCAGAAGAAGGACATCCCCGGCGAACGCGGCCGGCTCCTGGCGCTGGCGACGCAGCAGCTCGAAGACCTCATCGCCGACCCCAGCGACACCTGGAGCATCCGCTCGCGGTGCCAGTGCCTGATGGGCCGGGTGAAGCTGAGGCAGCAAAAGTTCGACGAAGCCGTCGCGATGGAAGACCATGTGCTCGCCCTGAAGGCAGGCGACATGAACAGCCTGATGGCGGGGCTGGCGCGGGCGATGGCGCTGGGCAGCCGGAACAAGCTCCGCGAATCGCAGGATCAGCTTGTCCAGCTCGCGGCGCATCCCCTGGCGACGTCGAACCTGCTGATGCGGCTGCTGACCGTGGACGCCCGGCATCGCGTGCTGCTGGATGCCGCCGCACGCGGAAGCGACAAGACGGCGCAGGCCGCGGCGATGGCGGCCGCGTACGAACCCTACATGCAGCTTCTGAACGATCCCGCCCTGGGCGCCGCAGCCGAACCGCTGAGGAACTACGTCCACCAGCGCTGGATGGACAACCTGCCGGTGGGTGGCGACCTGGCCAGTCATCCCCCCGTCGTCGTCGCCGCGGTGATCGAATCGCTTCGCGTCGCCGGTCAGAACGGCATGATCGAATCCGCCCAGTCCGACCAGCCCGGCCTGGCCACCGAAGCTAAAGCCAGGCTTCAGCGCGCTATCGCGCTGGCGGAACAACTTCTCCAGCGCCGCGATGCGTCCGCTTCCGCACGCGCTCAGACCTTGTTCAACCAGGGGCTGGCGACCTACTTCCTCGACACGCGGAACCACGACATCACCGTGCAGGCGGCTGTGATTCTCACCCGGCTTGCCGACCAGTTGCCTGCCGAGCGGGTCAGCGAGCAGGCCATCGGTTACGCCGTGGAAATGCTGCATCAGCTTCAGGCCGCCAAGCTCCCCGCCCAGGGGCGCGACGAAGCGTATCGGCAGTGCGTGGAGGTGCTGCTCAAGAAATTCCCCACCACCGCGGCGGCGGACAATGAGCGATATTTCTACGCCGTGTCCATCCTCGTGCCGGGCAGACAATGGGAACAGGCCGCCGAGGTGCTGCGATCCGTTTCCGTCAGTCAGCCTCAGTATTTTGAAGCCCAGCGCGAGCGGCTGTACTGCCTGGTGGAACTGGCCCGGCAGGACGCCAAACGATGGGACATGGTGGCGGAGGAAGCGGCGAAGGCTCGCGAGGAAGCGGAGCGGCGGCTGGCGTCGTCGGACCCGGACCAGGCGCCTGCGATCCGCAACGCAGCCGGCCATGCGAGGCTGATCCTCGCCGACATCGCGGAGCGGAAGGGTGAACTGGGCCAGGCGCTGACGTTCCTACGGAACTTCGAGCAGGATTTCCTCGGCGACAATGAACTGATGCGACTGGGACTGGGGCGGCGGATTCTGCTGCTGGTCCGCGACGGGAAGCTGGACGAAGCGAGCCGGGAAGCGACGAAGATGATGCAGTCGTTTCCCGATGACGCCGCGCCGGTGGTCGATCGCGTGCTGACCGATCTGGACCGCCAGACGGGAGAACTGCGACAGAAGGCGGCCGAGGAACTGGCGCAGCGTCCGAAACAGGAGTTGCTGGACCGCGCGAAAAACCTGTCGGAAATGGCGGCGAAGCTGGCCAACCTGCTGGTGAGCTGGGCGGGAGGCCAGGGCCTGAGCGCCGAGCAGATGGTCCCCTTCCAGATCATCCTCGCCAAGTCGACGCGCGCCAGCGGACAGGCTGCTTCCGCGCTGCCCGCGCTGCGCGACCTGCGCAAGCAGTTCCCCAATGACGCCGACGTGATCCAGGAGCTGGCGGAATCGCTTTACGCCGTCGCCGGCCGGGACAACCTGCTCGAAGCGGCGGAACTGAACAAAATCCTGATCTCCGGCCTGCCCCCCGACGACCAGGGCCGCTACCCCGCGCCCTACTGGAACGCCTGGAGGCGCTACTTCCAGATCAGCGAGCAACTCAACGAAAACACCGACGTCATCGCGCTTCGCGTCCGTGGTCTGCAAGCCTCCGACGACAACCTCGGCGGCGAGCCTTACAAATCCGAACTGATCCGCCTGATGAACAAATACGCGCGATGACGCCGGACGCCGGTTCGGACGCGGGGCCGACGGACCTGATGGACACTTCGTATTTCTGATGATTTTCCGGTTTCGGGTCTGACGGGCCGTCGTCAGGGGGGCTGTCGATGATGCTTCCGTGTCGAGCCCAAGCCGGGGGGCTAGGGTATAGTGGAGCTATGCCTGAACCGGAATCATCGGAGCGAATGGAGTCAGGAGCGGACTACGGCCGCATTCACCGCCTGCTGCGAATCCTGATGCTGATCCAGGGGGATTCCGGCTGGACAGCCAGGAAGCTGGCGGCTGAATGCGGTACGTCCGTGCGCAACATCTACCGCGACATGAAGGAACTCGAAGGGGCCGGGGTTCCCTACTACTTCGACACGCAGACGCAGGGCTACCGGGTCCGGCGCGATTTTTTCATGCCCGCCGTGGACCTGACGCTGGAGGAATCGCTGGCGGTCATCTGGCTCGGTCAGACGATGGAAGGCGGGGAGCAGATCCCCTTCCTCGCCGCCGCCTCGCGGGCGATCGCCAAGATTCGCAGCGCCCTGCCCGACCGGCTGCGTCAGCAGATCGGCGAGCAGGACCCCGGCGTGGACATCCAACTGGCCCGCGGCGGAAGCCGGGAAGGCATCGAGGATGTCTACCACAAAATCCGCCAGGCCCAGGTGCATCATCAGGTGATGCGATGCCGATATGAACCGCCTCGCGGCCGGTCCAGCCACGAAGGCGAGGAGCCGCTGTTCCAGTTCCACCCGTACCGCCTGTTCTGGTGCGAGCGGGCGTGGTACGTGATCGGCCACCACGAAACCCGCGGCGAGGTGCGCCAGCTCAAGCTCAACCGCTTTTCCCACGCCGAGCTGACGACGGAAACGTTCGAGATTCCCCGCAGCTTTTCCATGTCGAAATACCTGGGCAACGCCTGGCGGATGATCAAGGGCAAGAAGTCGTACGATGTGGAAATCCACTTCGACGCCGGCTTCGGCGAAACCATCGCGGAAACGCTCTGGCATCCGACGCAGGAGATCGAATGGCGCGAAGATGATTCGATCGTCTTCCGGTGCAAGGTGGACGGATTGGACGAGATCATCTGGTGGGTGATGAGCATGGGGCCGTTTGCGAAGGTGGTCAAACCCGCGGAGTTGGCCAAGCGGGTGAAGGATTTGGCGGATCGCACGAGCCAGCGCTACGCGAAACGGTGACGCATGGAGACGGCACATCCCGAAACAGGCGCGCAGCCGGGGAGGCCATCCCATGATCGGGCGCGGCTGTGCGTCGTGGCCCTGATGCTTGCGGTGGGCGCATGTCTGCTCTGGCCTGCGACGCGGGGATCGCTGTGGACGGATGAGATGATCACGTGGATCACGGTGCGCAGGCCGTGGCGCGAATCCCTGGCACAACGGCAGGATTACGCGGCCCCGTTGTATCAGACGTTGCTGCGATGCTGGGTGGATCGGGCGGGTCATCCATCGGAATTGTCACTGCGCTGGCCTGCGGTGCTGACGGCGATGCTGTCCGTGGGGGCGATGTACCGGCTGGGCCGGCAATGCGGGGGACATCGCACCGCGATGTGGGCAGCGGCATCGCTGGCGGTCAATCCCATGCTGTTGTTGCATGGCAGCGAAGCCAGGCCGTACACGCTGTGGCTGCTGGCGTCGATCCTGTCCATGGATGTGCTGCTTCGCCTGCGAAGGCACGGTGGCCGGCGATGGTTGACGTGGTACGCCGCGGCGACGACGGTGATGCTGTGGTCGCACTACATGGGCATACTCGTGCTCGCGGGACAGGGCTTGTGGCTGATTTTCGGAGCCTTACGAGCCGGAAGCGT
>JADLAP010000152.1 GCA_020848195.1 Phycisphaeraceae bacterium | reverse complement strand
TTTCTTGGCCCACGTCTCTCCTGCACCCGCATCTCGAAACCGCCATACGTCGTGACCTGGCCGTAGTCAAAGTTCACGGCCACCGGCGTGATTACCGCTTTTTTTCCGAGATTGACGACCAGACCGACCGCGAACTCTTCTCCTCCGTATATGGCTGGTTTGATGGGGATCAGCCGCACGCAAGCTGCGTTATGTTGCCGGATGGCGAGATGTTCGGCCGTGTTGTGTCCAACGACGGAAGTTTCCACCCTTTGCGCTCGGTCGCGGTCGCTGGCGACGACTTCCAGTTCTGGGCGAGCGGCCTGCATAGCGCGATGCCCGCGTTCACCCAAAGGAACGAGCAGATCTTTGGCCGGGGGACCACGGCGCGGTTGCAGTCGCTGTCGGCTGCCGTCGTCGGCTGCTCCGGCACCGGCAGCCCGCTCATCGAACAACTCGTCCGCCTCGGCATCGGCCATTTGTTGCTGGTCGATCCCGACGTTGTGGAGGAGAAGAACCTCAACCGGATTCTCCATGCGACGATGGACGATGCGAAAGCCAGGCGTCCGAAAGTGGAAGTCCTGGCCCGCGAAATCGACCGCATCGGCCTCGGCACGCGGGTGACGCCGCTTCGGGCGAACTTGGTAGATGCCCAAACCGTGAAGAAGGTTGCGGATTGCGACGTGGTGTTCGGCTGCATGGACGGGGCGGAAGGACGCAATCTGCTCAATCGTCTGGCGAGCTTCTACTGCCTGCCTTATGTCGATGTAGGCGTTCGGCTGGAGGCGGACGGGATTGGTGGGGTCTCCCAGGTCTGCGGAGGAGTTCATTATCTCCAACCTGGCGGCTCCAGCCTTATCAGCCGTGGCGTTATCACGCCCGACGACATCGAGGCGGAAGCATTGCGTCGAACCGATCCGGCCGAATACGAGCGGCGGCTCAAGGTCGGTTACATTCGCGGCATCCGCGAGGACCGGCCCGCCGTCATCAGTGTGAACATGCACTTCGCCAGCATGGCCATCAACGAGTTTCTCGCGCGGCTTCATCCGTACCGCGATGACCCTAACAGCGAATATGCGTGGACTTCGATCAGCCTGACGCAGATGCAGCTCTACCCGAAGCCGGACGGCGCAGCCTGCGAGCGGTTGTCGAAATATGTCGGCCGCGGGGACATGAAACCGCTGCTCGACATGCCCATCCTGAGCGAGTAGGGTCAACCGCATGAAGTATTTTGCACGACTATGGAAACGCTTGCGTAGTTGGTGGTCCTCTCTTTGGGATCGACCATATCGCTCCGTCAAGATCGAGGAACTTCCCGATCGGCTCGAAAAGAAGACCCTCTATATCGCCGGCGAAGGCGAACATCTCTGGTTCGTGGCGATGATCTGCCCGTGCGGTTGCGGCCAGGTGCTTCAGATGAGCCTGCTTAAGGACGCGAGACCGTGCTGGTCGGTAAAGGTAGATTCAAAGGGCGTACCATCCCTGTCGCCCTCGGTCTGGCGGCAGGTCGGATGCCGGAGTCACTTCTTCCTGATTCGTGGGCGCATCCAGTGGTGCGGCTGATTCGCTGCCCGTCATGCGTGCAACGCTTTCTCGCTGGTGGGTTTCATTCACCGTCGCCGTCGGAGTGTTTCGTCGCGGGGGTTCACAAGCCCCGCGCCCCCGCGACGAAATGCGACAGAGGCAGAGGTGTGCCTTTCCCACCATTCACCAGAGCCTGAGGTGGATTCCGAGCGGGGGTTCCTTTTCTTCGCCGAACATGCCCCTGGCGCGTGTCCTGCTGCTGAAAGCGGCGCTCTTTCCCGGATTTCCGAGCGGAACAGAAATGAGGGAAGGGGGCGGGGGTACTGGGGGCGAGAACTGGTGCCTCTGGTCCCGCCCCCGGATGGTTGCCGGGGACGGGTACATTTTCACCCGTGCTGTCTCGGAACGCGATCAGCCGGGGCTTTGGCCCTCGCCGTCGTTTTTCCGCTGGCGCTCCAGGGCGATGCGCTCCTGGAATGTCATCGACGGCGCCTCGGGTGAATTCTCTTCCTGCACCGGCTGCACTTCGACCCCTGATTCCATCACGGGATCATGCCCGTCTGCTGGGCCTGGTGTGACCTGTGCCTCCTGCCTCCTGCGGATGCGGGCCGTGATCGGTTCCTCGGCGGTCGATTGCTTGCGCTCGACACGCTGCGGCGTGGCCTCGATGGTATTGGCGGCCTTGAGTGTCTTGATCTTTACTGCGAGTTCGGAAGTGGACGGGCCGCGATCCTCGCCGGACTCATGGCTGCTCGCCGACAGCCCGGCCTTGAGCTGGTCCCGCAGCCCGGCCAGTTCCGAGAGGTATGCCTCGTGAGGGAACGGCTGGCCCAACCGTGCCTGGTAATCACGGAGTTGCGATTCGGCGATGGACAAGTCTTGCCGGACGCGGACGATTTCACCGGGATAGCCGGTGGCGATGCGTTCCAGGGCGTTGAGTACGGCACGCGGCCCCTGATGGTCGCGCGACAGGCTGGACTGGCGGGTGATCGCGCTTTCCAGGTACACGTCAGGCGGAAATTGCGGATGCAGGATGATGCCGAAGCGCAGGCCACGGTAGCTGCCAATCGGCACGCGGGTCGTATCGCGGACGCCAATCGGCAGCGCCTCCAGCTTCTTGGCCAACACGGCGGCCACATCGTCGCGAGCCAGCGGTTGCTTGCCAATGGTAACGGGATCGGAAGCATGTTCGATGGCGGTTGCCTCGTCGGCGGTCAGCTTTGCCAGCCGTTCATTCAGGCTCTTGATGGTCGAGGGCAGGTCACGGACACTGCGGCGGGCGACGTACTGCTCGTCCAGATGGTTTTTCTTGAGCAGTGCCAGGCGCTGCAATTCGGCATCGGCTTCGGCGAGCGTCAGCACGGCCGGGTTGCCGGAGGCAATCGCCTTGACCTCGGCGTAGGAGAGTTCCTGCCCGCCGATGTCCTCGGCGCGGCGGGCCGCGTTGTCGCCGGTGATGACCTGGCCGATGAAACGGGCCTTGGTTTCCAGCGCCTGCCACATATAGGCGTCGAAGGAGCCTTCCGTGACGTAGCGGTAGATGGCTACTTCCGCGCTCTCGTTGCCCTGGCGGAGTATGCGGCCGTCGCGCTGCTCGACTTCAGCCGGTTTCCATGGAGCATCGAGGTGATGCAGGGCGATCAGGCGTTTCTGGACGTTGGTGCCGGTGCCCATTTTCTGTGTGCTGCCGATCAGCACTCGGACGGAACCTTGCCGGACTTTCTCGAAGAGTGCCTGTTTCTTGGCGTCGGATTCGGCCTCGCCCATCGTGGCGATCTGCTCTCGCGGGATGCCGTGCGCTACGAGCTTCTCGATGATTTCGTCGTAGGGCGAATATCCCCACGGGGTTGGATTCACGCCCATGTCGGCGAAGATCATCTGTGTGCCGCGCGTCGGGGTGGATTCCTTCCAGATGTCCACGACGTTTTCAACGAGGCGGTTGGTCTTCGATTCCGGGAAATCCGGTGCGGTGGCCGAGAGCATCCTTGCGTCGGTCGCCAGTTTGCGGCCATCGGTCGTGATGGCCAGCGCATTGTCAACGCGGGGATCGACCTTCTGCGACCGCAGCTTTTCGTAACGTTCAACCAGTTCCTGCTGGAGTTCGTACTGCTCGTCCGACATCGGGCAGGCGACTACGATGGGCTTGCCGCCCTTGAGCGTGGGGCGAGGGAGGTTCAGCATCTCGGCGGTCTGCACGTCCGAGAATACCCGGAACATCTGCTGGAGTTCCGGCAGGTTAGTGAATTTCGCAAAGCGCGAACGCTGGCGTAACCCCCCGCCGTCCGGCGAAATCTCCATCGTGTCCACGACCTCGCCGAAGGTGGCGGCCCAGGCGTCGAAATGCTCGATGCCGCGGCTGCGCAGCCCGCGCGGATCGAGGAACCGCTGCATCGTGTACATCTCGACCATCGTGTTGGAAATCGGCGTTCCGGTAGCAAAGGTGACGCCGTGTCCGGGATGCTGCTCGTCGAGATAGCGGCCCTTCATGTAGACATCGAACGCCCGTTCGCTGCCGCCAGTCTGGATGCCGGCGACACGATCCATCTTGGTCGGGGTCTCCAGGTTCTTGAAGTAATGGGCTTCGTCGATGAAGACGTGATCGACGCCCAGTTCATCGAACACCAGCCCGTCGTCCTTCTTGTCTTCAGCCAGCAGGTTCTTGAGTTTCTCGGCGCGGGCGGCCTTCTGCTTCTCGATGGTCTTGATGAGGTTGCGGTTGGAACCCCGCTCGGCGGCATGTTCGATCAGGAGCTGGTCGTACTCGGCGATCTGCTCGCGAAGGAATTGCTCCTGGTACTGCTTCGACATGCCGATCCGCTCGAACGATGAGTGTGTGACCACGATACCGTCCCATTCGCCTGACGCGATCTTGGCCGTCAGCATCTTGCGGCGTTCCTTCGCCAGGTCTTCCTTGCTGGCGACGAGCAGCTTGGCATTGGGGTAAAGCTGCATGAACTCGCGGGCAAACTGCTCCAGCAGGTGGTTGGGGACCACGTACATCGGCTTGTGGATCAGCCCGGCCTGCTTCATCTTCATGCCGGTGGCGGCCATCGTGAATGTCTTGCCCGCGCCGACGACATGGGCCAGCAACGTATTGCCGCTGCTCATGCCGCGCCAGACGGCATCCTTCTGGTGCTGGCGCAGGCTTAATGCCTGGTTCATGCCGGGAAAATCGAGGTGCGAACCGTCGAACTGCCGGAGCCGCAGGTTGTTGAAATTGTCGTTGTAGAGCCGGACAAGGCGTTCGGTGCGGTCGGGATCGGCGAACACCCACTGGCGGAAGCGTTCCTTGATGAGCTTCTGCTTCTCGCGGGCGGCCATTGTCTCTTCCTGGTTGATGACGCGCTCCTCGCGGTCGCCGGTCTGGATGGTGTCATAGATCGTCGGCGACTTCATGTTGAGCGCCAGTTCGAGCAGCCATGTGCCG
>JADLAP010000151.1 GCA_020848195.1 Phycisphaeraceae bacterium | reverse complement strand
TCCCAAGGGCGCTGAAGTCTGCCGGGGGTAAATGTCTTCACCCTGGGGATGGCCCCATGTGGTGCGAGCCGCCGCGTGCCGCGGCGGTCTTTGCCGCATCCCCAAACGCCGCGACACGCGGCGGCTCGCGATCCTTGTATCGTCCCGCGCGACAAGTCGCGGCGCTTCACCTATCATGTCACGGTTCCATCCCCAAGGATTTCCGCCCATGCGCATCATCCTGGCTCAACCCCGCGGCTTCTGTGCCGGCGTCAATATGGCGATCCAGTGCGTCGAGGAGGCGCTCAAGATCGTCGGCCAGCCGCTCTACGTCTATCACGAAATCGTTCACAACCGCCACGTGGTGGACCAGTTCACCAAGCAGGGGGTCATCTTCGTCAACACCATCGACGAGGTGCCGGCGAAGCAGACGGTGATCTTCAGCGCCCACGGCGTCAGCCCGACCATCCGCAATGCCGCCAAGGCCCGCGGATGCACGATGATCGACGCCACGTGCCCGCTGGTGACCAAGGTCCACATGGAAGCGATCCGCTATGCCCGGCAAGGCTACAAAATCCTGCTGATCGGCCACGCCGGCCACGACGAGGTCGTCGGCACCGTCGGCGAAGCGCCGGGAGCCATCACCATCGTCGAATCCCCCGAGGACGTGGCGAACCTGCCGTTCGGCGACAGCGACAAGATCGCCTACATCACGCAGACGACTCTGAGCATGGACGACGCCGAGCGGATCATCCACGCCATCCGTCAGCGGTATCCGCACGTGAAGGTTCCGCCGTCGGAGGACGTCTGCTACGCCACGACCAACCGGCAGCAGGCCGTGCGCGAGCTGGGCGAGGACGCGGAACTGGTTCTCGTCGTCGGCTCCAAGAACAGCTCCAATTCCCTGCGGCTGACGGAAATCGCCGAGAGCAGCGGCACGCGGGCGTATCTTGTGGACGACCGCAGCGAGATCGACCACCGCTGGTTCGACGGCGTACAGACGGTGCTGCTCACGGCAGGGGCGTCAGCGCCGGAACACCTGGTGCAGGAGATCGTCGATGACCTGCTGGACCGCTACGGCGGCTCGGCGGGCGAAGCGCATGTGGTCGATGAACATATGCACTTCGAGTTGCCGCTGAGTCTGCGGGTGCTAAGGGACGGGCAGCCGATCCGGACGAGAGCGGGGGCTGGAGCGGGGGCGTAAGACACCCGTTGGCGTAAGACCCCGCCGAAGCGTCGAGTACGACGCATCGGCGGGCTTTGGCGGTGTTGACGGTCAATTCAACGGATCACGTTCGGGGGCGGGCTCACTTCCGGGGACGGGGGCGGGGACGTCGAGGTTGATCCAGTTTTCCGGCGGGATGTGAAAGGCCGTGCGGGCGAGGAAGTCGAAATCGAACGCCCGGCGGAACGCGCGATCCTTGGCGGTTTCATTGTTTGCCCGCGCGTCGGTCAGGCGCGAGAGCGTCATTTTCATGCGGAATTCGCCGCTGGGCAGCGCGATGTCCGCCACGGTGCTGACCCACGGCTGTTCGCCGGAGCCGACGCCGATCATTTCCATCTGCACCGGGCTGTCCAGGTCGCACATCACCGCCACCCGGCCGCGGCTGTCGAGCAACTCCACCCGCCGCGGCAGAAACCGTCCCGGCTCCACCCATACGCGAGACCGGCCGTCCGGCGTCACCGTCACGAAACAGCCCCGGTCCCATTCCACCGGCGGCAGCGTCTTCAGCCCCTGGCCCGACTCCAGCGGCATCAGGCCCATGAGCATCGGAATGTCCGTCGGCCTGACCTTCAGCGGAAGATTCGTCAGGCGGATGCGGTCGAGATTCGCGTGTTTGCCGTACGCCACGACCTTGTCGCCCATCAGGTCGAACAGCCAGTAGCGATGCGCATCGCAGCCGGCCCAGACCAGCGGCTGGCTGATGCCGAACTTGCCGATCGACAGCGCCAGCCGATCGGGAACCTCGATCATCAGCGTGCTGTCGTCGCCCTGTTCCCGCTTTTTCTTGTCTTCTTCCCTGTACTCCACCTGGACGAGCGCTTTGGCCCACAGGCGGTCGAGCAGGGCGACGTTGCGGTTGTAGTAAAACGCCACCTCGTCGTAAGGCGGGATTCGACTGGGCCGGGCGGCGCGGGAGGCGTCCGGACCCTCCGCCGGCTTCATCGTGACGCAGCCGACGAGCAGGGCAGCCATCGCCATGAACGCCAGCGTCACGACCTGTCGCCCGGATCGGTTCAGAGTTCCGCCTCCAGCACTTCGTTGAGTTGTTCGGTGATCTGCAGCACCTGCTGATCGTCGAGCCGGGGGTCCAGCACTTCCATCGTCGCCGTCTCGTCCCACTTGCCCAGCGGCCCCTTGGCCAGGTCCACCTTCGGCGTCACCAGCCACCACGGCTGATTCCTGCCTTCGGCGTCCGGCTTCTGTTTCACACCATCATAGCGCAGCAGCTTCTTGCGCATCAGGATCAGCGCCAGCACGAAGCGGAACGCCATGCGCTGCGGCTGCGTGTCGTCCGCGAGGCGGATCAGCAGGTTGTATAGCACCTGGTCATCGACGAACAGCCGTTTTTTCTGATGGGCTTCAGGCACGGTGGCCCGCCAGTGGCAGAACAGCCTCGGCGGACGGAAGCCTTTGTTCCACTCGTCCAGCGACACATCCTGCCGTTTGAGGCCGGGGTCGCCGGGCTTGACGGGGTCGATCTCCAGGAGCGTGGCGATGTAGCTTTCGCCGACCTGCAGCGCCCGGCCCGTGACCGCGCACTGCCCGGTGGTCCGCTCGACGTGATACGTGGTGGCGTTGAACTGGGTCATGGTTTTTTAGCCGCAGATGAACGCAGATGAACGCAGATAAAGACAGGAAATACTGCTCAAGACAAAATCAATACTTCAATTCATGACATCTTTC
>JADLAP010000350.1 GCA_020848195.1 Phycisphaeraceae bacterium | reverse complement strand
TGTTGGTCATGGATAATGTTGGTTTAAGAAACCACATGCCCGTATATTTCGTTTGATTCGTTTCGAGAAATGATTTATCTAATAAATATTCCAACGCTAAAAATGTGAAATTATAACGAAAACACGAATCGTATTGAAATAATTCCAATGGACTTTTTTGATAACGATGTAAACCAACAAGACGAATGACACCGACGTCATACAACGCATGACAACGTTGAATTCGTTCGATAAAATTTGGAATATCTTCCGGTGTTAATTGTCGACAATCGGATTTTTCAGCAAAAAACGCGACTAATTGTGGCAAAGTGAAATGACACGTCGAATGTAATTGAAATAATTCGACTAATTCCGATTGTTTTTTACAAAGTGATTGAAGATGTTCAAATGTCAAAAGATTTGTCGATGTTGAATCACTTGATTCGAAATAAACTTCGTAATGTCGATTCAAATCGATCGATGTGCACATGTGTTCGTTCGGTTTGTGTAATTGTTCTTCGATCGATTTCGAGATTTGAATAAAATCACTTTGATTACGAATTAATTGATAAACACGTTGATTTGTTAAACATTGATTCGAACTTTTCGATGGAAATGCACATTCATTTGAATTCGCATAGAAATCATCGAGAAATGTTTGAATATCGAGTGAATCGTCATCGTCACGTTCATCATCACCCTCATCGTAGATTGGATCAACAAAATTCAACGATTGAGGCGAAGAGGTTGATGAACGAACGGAATGATCATTTCCAATGACTTTTGCTGCGATTAATTGTTGTTCGATTTCATTTTTTACTTGACCCAAAACGAATAAACGTGAGGTTAACGTTTGTTTTCCTCGAGGAACAAAACCCTGATGAAGAAAACATTAAAAAAAGTTTTTTGGAGCGATTGTTTTACTTTGGTTGGATCATTAAAATCGGGTAAATCACGAAAAAGAACAGCATAAGTGCCTAATGAAATACAAATAATGAATCCAAGAGATAAGAAACACCAGGAATATTTCACCGGAAATGTTGAATACCTAAACAAAGAAAAATCCATC
>JADLAP010000150.1 GCA_020848195.1 Phycisphaeraceae bacterium | reverse complement strand
CGAGGCTGGTCAAATGAGATTTCATGGCCGCCAGGGCAAACACCACATTCGATTGCCCCGGCCCACTGATGCGCCAGGTTGATTTCTTCATCCTGAAGTGGGAGCATTTCCCGCCGCGTCAGGATCTATCCGCCTGGCACAACCCAGGAAACATCCCATGTCAGACATGCTGGTGAAACTGTACAACCTGCCCGACGCCGGGCCAGCGATGGAGCAGATGAAAGCGGAAGGCGTCGTCATCCGTCAGGCGATGGCGCTGGACTATCAGGTCGTCAAGGAATGGATCGACAAGACGTTCTCCCCGGGCTGGGGCAATGAGTTCATCGCGGCCATGAGCAATCGGCCCATTTCCTGCATCCTGGCGACGAAAGATCATCATGTGGTCGGGTTCGCCTGCTACGACACCACGAAGCTGGGCATCTTCGGCCCCACCGGCGTGGATGAAAGCCTGCGCGGCAAAGGCATCGGCAAGGCGCTGTGCCTGGCCGCCATGCACGCCATGGTCGACAAGGGTTACGCCTATGCCGTGATCGGCTGGGCCGGACCGAAGGACTTCTATGCCAAACAGGTCGGCGCGACGATCATCGAAGGTTCCGAGCCGGGCATGTACGCGGATATGCTCAAACCCGCATGAAACGCAGGCACAGGACACGGAAAACAGGAGTGAATCACCATGGCCAAGAAATCGTTGCGATCCGTCCAGTGGGAAGAAATGACTTCGCCGGAGTTTGCCTCAGCGGTCAAAGCCACCGGCGGCGTGTGCATCCTCACCGTCGGCGCGATGGAGCGTCACGGCGAACATCTGCCCCTGGGCAACGACAGCCTGGCGGTGCATGAAGTGGCGATCCGTGCCGCGAAGCAGGAATCGGCTGTGGTCTTTCCGCCCAACTACTTCGGCCTGACCCTGGAAACCCGCAATCAGCCCGGCAGTGTCGCCCTGCGCATCGAGGTGCTGATGTCCATCCTCGACAATGTCTGCGACGAGATCGGCCGCAACGGGCTGAAGAAAATCATCATCCTCAACGGTCACGGCGGCAACGAAAACTTCCTGCCCACATTCCTGGCGACGCAGTTGGAACGGCCACGTGGCTACCAGCTTTACCTTGCCCGACTCAGCGCCTGGTACAGCCCACCGGACGACGACACGACGTGGAAGGCGATGAAGACGACCACCGTCGACTGGCATGCCGGCGAAACGGAAACCGCCATGGACCTCGGACTGTTTCCAGACCGCGTGCGCAAGGACAAGTTGAACAAGCCCGGCATGCCGACGAAACGGCTGGCACACCTTCCCCCCATGTCCACCGCCTACTGGTGGACCGCCATGTTCCCCGGCCCGCTTGCCGGCGATCCCAGTGCCGCCACCGAAGAACAGGCCCGCTACATCGTGGACTACGAAGTCCGCAAGGTCGCCGAGTTCATCCGCGCGGTGAAGCAGGACCGGGAAACGGAAAAGGTCGCGGCGGAATTTTTCGAAGCCGTGGACCCGCATCGCGTGCTGTATGGCCCGCGGAAGAAGACCCGTCCGCTGCGTTAACCTGCGTTTGCTTGCATGCAAATACGATTTCTCCTCCGAACGTCGCTTTGGCATAAGGCATTGATTTACAAGGTGATGTATGCGATCCTGTTCGCGTCTTGGCCGGCTTCGGGTGTGCGGATGTTCATTTGCACCTCGTGAAATTGCACTTGACATGCAGTATTGCGTTTGCAATACTGTAATACGTGAAAGCGACCCGCGAAAGCACCATCTCCGTCAACGCCATCGCCCGGAAGATCAATTTGTCTTCCTCCACGGTTTCCCGTGCTTTGCGGGGGCATCCATCGATTTCCGAAGCCACGCGGCAGCGGGTGCAGAAGGTGGCGGAGCAGGAGGGGTATCGGCCGAACAAATCGCTGCAGAAGTTTTTCAAGAGCGTGCATCGCCGGAACACGACATTCGCCATGCTGGTGATGCCGGAGAATATGGTCGGGGGCACGCAGCAGCGGGATACATTTTTCAGCCGCGTATTCCTGGGCGTGCAGACCGCGTTGCGGGCACGCAACATTCACTTGATGATCGCCAATGCCGCCACGGACATCATGGACGACGGCAACGTGTTCGCTGTCGCCGAGGGCGTGGCCGACGGCGTGATCGCGATGATGCCTGATGACGCGGCGATGACGCGGCTGGCGCAGCACGCGCCCGTGGTTGTCTTCAATCATGAATGCCACGGCCACCGCATGGACGTCGTGACGCCCGGCATCAGCCAGTGCGCTTTCGACCAGATCGACTACCTCATGGCCAGGGGACACCGGCGCATCGCGTGCTTTCGGCCGCGTCCCGCGCCAGGCCAGCCGTTTATGAACTGGCAGGACCACCAGTACTGGCGGACGTACGAGCAGCACAGCCTTGAGCAAGGGCTGATCTTGCCGGCCGAATATCTGGCGCCGATCCGCTTCGAGCCGTATCACCACGACGAAGCCATCGCCGCGTTTCTGGATCGCGTGCTCCGGCCGGATATCGCGCCCACTGCCATGGTCACCTACGATCTCTATGCCGGCGGCCTGGTTACGCAACTTCGTCAGCGGGGACTTCGTGTGCCGCAGGACGTCAGCATCATCGGCTATGACGATTGCACCTTCGGCTTCCCATGTCCCATCGAACTGACCACGTTCCGCCAGGACTTCGAAATCATGGCGAACGTGGCGGCACAGTTGCTCCTCGACAGG
>JADLAP010000149.1 GCA_020848195.1 Phycisphaeraceae bacterium | reverse complement strand
TCATGAAGCGGGCGTGGAGCACGGGGGCTATCACATGAACTAGCGCGGCCGCGACGGCCGGCCGGCGGTCAGGTGGGTCGAGTCTGGGCCAGCGCGCTTTCCATCGCCTTGAGCAGTTTCTGGCGATGAACGGGTTTGCTGACGAAATCGCTGCACCCGGCGGCGATGCACTTCTGCCGATCGGAGGCCATGGCGTTGGCGGTCAGGGCGATGATCGGCCGGCCGTAGTGCTGACTGCGCAACTGGGCTGTGGCTCCGTAGCCGTCGAGCTTGGGCATCTGCATGTCCATGAGCACGATGTCGAAGGGCAGATCGGCCTTCACGGCGTCCAGAACCTGATGACAGGCTTCTTCGCCATCGCTCACCGGCACGACGTCGAAGCCCTCGCGGACGAGCATCAGGCGAAGCAGTTCGCGGTTGTCCGGACTGTCCTCGGCGAGCAGGACGCGGCCGCGGCTGGGGAGTTTGGGATCGCGTCGGATCGGCCGTTGGCTGGGCATGTCGCCGGTGCCGGGCATCAATGACCCGGCGCTCGACTCGGCGACTTCGTCCGGCCCCGGATCGGCCAGCACTTCCACATGGACGCGCAGCGTGAAGAGGCTGCCGGCGCCGGGCGTGCTTTGCACGGCGATGTCGCCGCCCATCAGCCGGGCCAGGCGGCGGGAAATGGTCAACCCCAGGCCGGTCCCGCCGTAGCGGCGCGTGGTGGTGTTGTCGCCTTGCGTGAACGGCTCGAAAATGCGGCCAAGCTGTTCCGGCGTCATGCCGATGCCCGAATCCCGCACGCTGATGATCAAGCCGGCGGTGGCGCCCGCCGCGGCGTCGGAAGGTTCGAGCACCGCCTTGACGTGTACCTGGCCCCGTTCGGTGAACTTCACCGCGTTACCCACCAGGTTGACCACGATCTGTTTCAGCCGCGTCGGATCGGCCCGCACCATCTGCGGCAGCGCCGGGTCCACTTCCACAAGAATGGACAGATTCTTTTCTTTGGCCCGGTGACGCACGAATCCCACCGCTTCATGCAGCAGCAGGGCGGGATTCATGGACACGGGTTCGAGTTCGATCCGATCCGCTTCGATCTTGGACAGGTCCAGCACGTCGTTGATGACGGTGAGCAGATGTTCGCTGTTGCGTCGGATGATCTGGAGCCATTCGACGGTGCGGGACCGGCCCCACGATTCCTCGATGAGCAGGTCGATGTACCCGAAAATGGCGGTGAGCGGCGTGCGGATTTCATGGCTCATGTTCGCCAGGAACGCGCTTTTGGCGTGGTTGGACTGCTCGGCGCGTTCGAGGGCTTCGCGCAGCGCGGCCGATCGCTGCACCACTTCCGCCTCCAGCCGCTGCGTGTACTGCTGCTGCTGCTGGAGCCGTTCTTCACGCTCCTCCAGCGCGGCGTTCATCAGCTCGGCATGGGACCGCTTGAGCGTGGACTGCTCGGCCACGAGGTGCTTGATGCGCACGTTGGCCTGCCGCTGTTTGCGACGGGTGAAGAGCAATTCGTACGCCTGCTCGCCGACGACCGACAAGGCGGGCAGCATGGAGACCAGCGGCAATCCGTCGGCTTCCGCGCGGTCGAGCAGGCCCAGCATCAGCAATGGCTCGGCGTCCGCGGCGGGCAGCGGCAGCGTGAGCAAGGCCGCGCCGTCGCTGCTCGTCGCAACTCCCGCCGCAAGCCGGGCGGAATCGTTCGGATACAACTGCGTCAGCGTCTCGGCGTCGCCCCAGGTCGTCACGGGCCGGCGCTGAGGATCGAACAGCCCCAGCGCGCGAGGCCCCCACGCGGCCAGAAGCCGGCCCACCGCGACCAGGACTTCATCGTCCTGCTTCGCTTCGGCCATGCCGAACAGCCGGTCGATCTCGTGGATCAGCGGGGATTCCATGGCGAAACGGGGTCCTGCTATACGCTGAACAGGTACTGATACTGTTCGATTTCCGCATCCAGGTCGTCGGCGAAGACGACGATGTCGTCGCGTTCAAGCCCCAGCACATCCAGCGGCGCCGGCGGAGCGGGCTGCTGAAGATCCGCGATGGATCGGACGTCTTTGAGGGTGCAGAGCATGTTGCCGACGGCGATGGCGGCGAGCATGCGGGGCTGCGGGCCGCGGTACTTGTCGGGCACATGATGGAAGCGGATGGCGTCGACGATGTCGTCGGGGAATTTCCAGTGTCGCGCCATGCGTGCCCCGAGGATGGTGTGATCGAAGCCGAGCACGGAGGTTTCGGCGTCGATGAGCAGAACATCGGGGCGCATGTGTTTCATCAGGTAAAGGAACGAAGCGTGGCAGTACTGGTCTTCGAGGATGATGCCGATGTCGTGGAGCAGTCCGCCGAGGAAGGCGTCCTGGAAATCCTCGATCTGACATCGTGCGGCGACCATGCGTGCGGCGACGGCGGTGGCGACCATGTGCCGCCAGAGTCCTCGCCGGTTGTAGGGTCCGACGATCTGGTTATGGCGGAAAATGTGGGCCACGGAGGCGGTGATGGCCAGATTGCGGATTTCCTTGAAGCCCAGATAGGCCACCGCTCGCTGGAGGCAGGTGACTTTGTACCGCAGGCCGGCGGCGGCGCTGTTGACGCAGCGCAGCACGCGAACGCACAAGGCGGGGTCGGACTCGACCAGCGTGGTCAGGTCGGCGGCTCCGACGTTGGGCTGACGGCAGATGTCGATCATCTTCACCGCGATGTGCGGGAGCGTGGAGACGTCCTGAATGCGACGGGTGACCTGTTCGATGTCCAGCAGTTCAGGCGGTCCCTGGACCTTGGTGGCCCAGGCCGGACGTTTGATGTTGGCGATATAGTCCTGGTTGCTGGCCATCCCGATCGACCTTTCGTTAGCAGGCGGCGGGCGCGACCGGCACCAGCAGACGTTCCAGCGCGAGATTGTCGCGGAGAATGGATTCCAGTCCGGACGCCGCTTCGACCAGCAGGGATTGCCGCTGCTGCTGCTGCGTGGGCCAGTCGGGCAATTCGACTTCCAGCGCGCCGGCGAACTGGCGCAGTCGCTTGCGCAGCGGCGTGAGCTGCCGTTCGAGCACATCCGGGGACCGCCGCATGTGAGGCAGCGCTTCGGACAGCCATGCGGCGGCTTCCGGGCTTTGCAGCGCGGCCAGTCGCGCGCCAGCGACCTCCACCGCGCGGTACCAGCGACGCAACGGCGTGTCCTCGTCCGACAGCAGCGCCTCGGCGCCCTGCTCCAGCCCGTCCGATGCCCCCAGGCTCTTGAGCGTCCACAGCGTCACCTGATGATGCGACACACCCCATTCCCGCTTTTCCCGGCGAACCAGGTCCAACGGACGCAGCCGCGTGCCCAGCACGCGCTCATACTCCCGGCCCAGGCCCGCGTGAAGCACCAGCGGCCCCAGGCCCAGAATCAGCCCGCGCAGCATCGCTTCGTCCTCGTTGAGCGGCTCTTCCGAAGCCCGTCGCTTGCCGGCGGTTTTCACCATCGCCTCGGCGGCGATGCCCATGGCGAACACCCAGCGCCACAGGTCCAGCCTCGGCGTGGTGTGCAGATCCCGGCTCATCAGCGGGCCGGCGAGCATGACGCAGATCATCAGCATCCGCACCCGGCGCAGGCCCAGTACCTGCACAGCGCGTTCCAGCGACGTCAGCGGCGGCTCGCCCTCCGGCAGCAGCAGCGTCGCCATGGACGTGACTTTCGTGGCGATGAACGGATCGGCCCGCAGGAGGTCGGCCAGCTTGCCGAAGTCGCTGTTGGGCTGGTCCACGGAACGCAGCACCTGGGCGCAGACGGCGGGATTGAGCACCCGGGTCAGGTTCTGTCGCAACTGGCGCGTGGTCCACGCCGCGGTAATGATCGGCTCGGGTGTGGTCATGACAGCGCCTTTGGCAAATGCAGGTCCAGGAATTCCGCCAGCCCCATGTGGGCGCCGTCGCGCTTGCGGCGACGCCAGTGCTGGAGATCCGTGATGGCGGCGGCGAAACGGTCGTCGCCGCCCTTGAGGAACAGTTCCGCCAGTTCCGGATCGAACTGCGTGCCCGAGCAGCGTTGGATTTCCGCCAGAGCCGTTTCCACCGGCATGCCCTTGCGGTAGGGGCGATCCGAGGTCATGGCGTCGAATGTGTCCGCCACGGCCGTGACGCGGGCCAGCAGCGGGATGTCGTAGCCTTTGAGTCCGTCGGGATAGCCCCGACCGTCGAACCGCTCGTGATGCCAGCGGATCACCGGCGTCGCGGGCGCGAGCTGCGGGATGGGCGAGACGATCTGATGGCCCACCGCCGCGTGGGTCTGCATGATGCGGAACTCTTCCGGATCGAGTTTGCCCGGTTTGCGGAGGATGGCGTCGGGGACGGCGATTTTGCCGATGTCGTGCAGCAGGCCTCCGATCCGCAGGACGGAAAGCTGCTGGTCGTTGATGTGGCAGGCGCCGGCGAGCATCAGGGCGTAGGCCGTGACGCGCTCGACGTGGCCGCCGGTGTAGGGATCGCGCGATTCGACCGCCAGAGCCATGGCGACCACGACGTCGATGACCATTTCGCTCAGCACGTCGAACAGCCGGGCGTTTTCGCACGCCACCGCCATCTGCCGCAACATGCTCTGGAGCAGGCGGGTGTACTGGCTGTCGGTCAGCCGGGCGATGTCCTTGCTGTGAACGACCAGGACAGCCACGAGGTGGCGGTGGGTCGCCGCGGGCAGGGCCAGGTACAGTCCGTCATCGTCTTCCGGGTTGTAATGGGGCATGGAGAGCGGCGAATCCGGTTGTTCTCGGACCACGCGTTCGAACAGATCGCCGACCTCGGCGGGGATATTGATGTCGGTCATCTCGCCATCGGCGGTGAACAGCCGGCGCAGCTGGCCGTCGCGGTCGGGTTCCATCATCCAGACCGCGCCTTCGCTGCCGAGGATATCCCTGGCCTCGCGGGCGGCGTCACGCAGGATGTGTTCGAAGCCTCGCTCGGCGTTGAGGGAGTCGGCCATGCGGTTGAGCACGGCCAATTCGCGTAAATGCTGCAGATTCGACTGAATCAGATCGACCTGATCGGCTTCCATCTGTTCCAGCCGGCGCGCCAGTTCGTCCACGATCGCCACCGTGGCGTCCACAGTTCCCTGTGAAACGCCGCCGATTCCGGCGCGATTCGTGCTATGCGATGGATGCGCGCTCATAAATGACTTTCCCGGTCAACCTGAACTTGATCGGCACAGAAGAAGAGCTACTTAACTGGAGCTTCTCTTTGTCCGATCTTGGAAATGGGTCAAGGGGCGGGTGAATTTCGCCGAATCAGGTCGTCAGGAAGGCTAGGCACTGCCATGGCATCGAGACTCGTCCTGATCTGCGACGATCAGCCTCACATCGAGCTGACCCTGAAGTTCCTGGTCAGCACGCTGCCTGACACGAAGGTCATGTCATGCAGCGATGGGGAGGAGGCGATGCGTCTGGCCATCGAGCATCGGCCGGATCTGATCCTGCTGGATGTGATGATGCCGCGGGTCGATGGATATGCCGCGTGCGAGGAAATCCGTCGCGCCTGGGGCGATCATCCGGGCAAGATCTGGTTCATCACAGCCCGCGGATCGAGCCTTGACCACGACCGTGCCCGACAGGTTGGCGCCGATGAGGTGATCAACAAACCGTTCGATCCTGATCGCCTGCTCAATCGCATCCGGGAAGCCTGCGTACAGACCCCGGCCGCCGAAGCCAAACCGTGACAGGAGCATGCTTATGGCAGCCGACCGACCCCCGCTGCCCATCCTGGAAGTGCCCGCCACCGAGACGACCCGTCAGCCGCCGCTGATCGGTCGCGTCCTGGTGGTCGATGATCACGAGCCGACCCGCGCGGCTCTGGCGTACCTGCTCCAGCACATGGGCTTGACCGTCGATGTCGCCGACTGCGGGCAGGCCTGCTTCGATCAGATTCGCCAGCATCATTACCAGCTCGTTCTGCTCGACATCCGCATGCCCGGCATGGACGGCATCCAGGTGCTCAGCAGCCTCAAGCGCAATCCGCGTACGCGGGAATGCCCCGTGCTCGTGCTGAGCAAGTTCACCTCGCGTGAATCGGTCAGCCGCTGTGCCGCCCTGGGCGCGGAAGGTTTTCTGTCCAAGAAGGACCTGAGGCCGTCGCTGCTGCGGTCCCGCATTCAGCGTGTGCTGCAGGGCCACGCCGACATTCCGCCGATGATCGCCGCCGCGAGCCGAATCGCGACGAAGCCCGCGGACCACGCCGCGCCGGCGGACGATGACCGCCAGGACAAGACGACCGAAGTGCCGTCGCTCTCGACCGTCATGCACACCATGCAGCGCGTGCTGGAGCCGGGCGGGCAAGGCGAACACGTTTCCCTGGACAAGCTGCCGCTGCCGACGATTCATCACGGTCTGGTGGAGGAACTGGCCACTCTCAGCCCGGACGTGCTGGACGAAACCTGGATTCACCGTCTGGAAAACGAACCGGCGGCGGTGCTGGAAATGCTCGCGGCCGCCAACCGCAAGGATCCGGGCAATCCCGTGATGGGACTGGATCAGGCACTGGGGGTGCTCGGCCGACCGGCGACGCTGGAACTGGTCAACAAGCTGCCCCAGCCGGACGTCGGCAATGAGATGAGGCCCTGGATTCTCCGCTGGTGGCGTCACGCCCTGGCGACGTCGCGCCTGGCCTGCGTGCTCGCCGACGCCGCGGGACTGGAACCCACCTGGCTCCGCAGCGCCGCCCTGCTGCACGACATCGGACGGCTGGCCATCTTCTGCGCCCCGCAATGCCGCGGCGTCATCAGCACCTACGATCTGGCCCGCAACCTGATCATCGGCAACTGCACCGCGGAGCAGGCCATCCTCGGCATCGATCACCAGCGGGCCGGCGAACAACTGCTCGCCGCCCACGATCTGCCCCCGCTGCTGGTCCTCGCCGCCACCTGGCACGACTTCGCCGACGACTGCGCCGACGCCGACCAGATGGACCGACGCCTGGCCATGGTGCTCACCGCCGCCAACCGCATCGCCAAGGCCAGCGGGTTCGGCAGCCTGCCTAATGATGAAATCGGACCCCTGCCCCGTGCCATGGTCGATGCAGTCAATCGTCATCACGTCGCCATCGAGCAGGCGCTGACCGACGTTTCCGCCATCACCCTCGGCCGGCTCAAGGCGCACGACCCGACGCCGGGCGCTCCGGACCCCAATCTCACCGGCATCCACATTCTCATGCTCACGCCGGACGAAGGGCCGTGGAATCCGCTTCGCCGCATCCTCGTCGGCCACGGCGCCCATGTCGTGGCCTACTCCGGCGCCGAAGCGCTCGCCATGCATCTGCGCAAACCCGACCTGGTCCTCTACGACTACAGCGGCGGCGGACTGCGACTGGCCATGCACGACCTGGCCGGTCTGTCCCGGCGGCTGGCTGATCTGCCTCAACTGATGCTCGCCCGACGCTGCGATGATCCTCAGCACGACATCGAAGACGCGGGCCTGAACATCAGCATGTACCTGAGTCCCTACCGTTCCCGCTCGCTGGCCCTGGCGGTCCACCGCATGGCCCGCTTCGGCCAACCTCTGGAGTCCAGCGAATCATGAACACCGACACCCCTTCCGCTGGCACGGACACCGTCTGCCCCGCTTCCCTGGAAAACTGCTCCAGTTCGCAATGGCAGCGCGTGATGCACCTGGGCTATCTCTTCGGCCGCCATGCCCGGCACGACCAGGGCAACATCCACTGCACGCTGAGCATGCTTCAGAGCGTTCAGCGGATGAGCCAGACCGATCCCAGCATGGACCTGCCGCCGGAATACGCCCCTGAAATGCTGCCCGACAAGATCGAACTGGCCACCCGGCAGATCGTGTCCATGGCGCATGACATGGTGCTGCTGACGCACGCGGGATCGAGCTGCGCGTATCAGCCGGTGGCCACCGCCACGCTGATGGAAGTGCTTGAACAGGGTCTGGCGGGCGGTGATGAAGCCTCCGATGCCGTGATGCGCCTGATCGAACAGGCGGGCGAAGCGCGTCTGGTCGTCCTGGGCGACATGCTCCCGGCCGCGATGGGCGCGTGCTACTACCAGTGGGCACGCGAACTGCACTCGGCCACCCGCGCCGCCGACGCCCGCATCCATCAGCGCGCCAATCAGGTCGATCTGGTCGTCCCCGCCGACGATGTGGAATCGCTGGCCGCCGTGGCGCGACGGCTTGTCCGCGGCGACAACGCCATGCCCGAACTGCTCGAACGACCGACCTCGCTGACCGCCGCGGAAATGGCCCTCTGGCTCGCACGCCACATCATCCTCGTCCACGGCGGCACGTTCAGCATCGACCCCAACGATCCCGATCTGGCGATCCGCATCAGCCTGCCCACGCTGGCCTGATCGCCTGAGGCACAATCGCGCGACAGTCCATACAATAGTCCGCATGATGCACCGCGCACGAACCCTGGCTGTCGGTACGATGGCGCTGGCCATGCTCGCCGGCTGCGTCGAACGCCGGATCACCATCACGTCCAATCCCAGCGGCGCGCTGGTCCGCCTCAACGACGAGGAAGTCGGCCGCACGCCCCTGACCGTCCCCTTCAAGTACTACGGCGTCTACGATGTCCGCCTCAACCACGACGGCTACAAGCCGCTGTGGACCACCCACGAAGCCAAGGCCCCCTGGTGGGAACTGCCCGGCCCCGACCTCGCCGCCGAGTTCTTCACCCACGCCGTCGTCGAGCTGCCCTGGCACTTCGACATGGAAGTCGCCCCGATGGACGACGAAAACGCCACCCTCGACCGCGCCAGCCAGATGCGATCCAGCGTGCAGGGCATGAATGAACAGAACAAGTCGAAATGACCGAATGACCAAATCCGAATGACGAAACGAAGAAGCCCACAGGCTTGTCATTCGACATTCGGATTTCGTCGGGTCTGCCAATTCTCCCGGGGCGAATTGCCTCAACAGGAGCCGCACACGCAGTAAGGAACGGGGCCGGAATAACTTGCCGATTTATGTGACAGCCGGGATTGCTCGGTAGTTCCATTTGGGCAGGAACTCGTCGAAGACGATCTTCATCGTTTCTTTGAATCCCTTGGCGCACTGGTGGCCGATCTCGTACGTCTTGTCCATGATGTCCACCGTCACCCTCAGCCCCGTGCCCGTCTGGGTTTTCTCCATCAGCGACTTGACGACCTCGACCGAATGGAACACCACCCCCTGGCAGGCGCGGGTCACGTGCGGGAACAGCCGATGCTCGATGGGGTTGTACTTCGAGCAGTACGGCGGGTAGTGCGCCACGCGGATTTCCAGCCCCAGCCGGTCGGCCAGCTTCTGCAGTTGCTCCTTGAACACGTACCGACTGGCGCTGTTGCTGCCCCCGCCGTCGCACAGCAGCAAGAGCTTCGTCGCCTGCGGATACTGCCGGCGTCCCTGTCGGCGCCACCACCGCTCGATGCTGTCGCAGGCGAATTCGCTGGTTTCGTGGCTGACGCCCAGGTTGATATGGGCGCGATTCCGCCCCACCTCATACAGCCCGTGCGGAAACACCACGCCGCTGGCCGCCGTCGGGAAGTCTCACCCTTCTACACATCTGCTTCGTCGGCCACGGATCAAAGGATGAGTTGATCGTTTGCGCCCGGCGTGGTTCTGGCGCATGATACCCCCGGCGTGCACGCCTTCCTGAAGTTCTACATCACCAGG
>JADLAP010000148.1 GCA_020848195.1 Phycisphaeraceae bacterium | reverse complement strand
TCCGCGGCCGGGCCGTAGTAGCGGGGGAAGAACTCCTCGATCAGCTTCCGGCCATCCATATCCGCCTGGTCGGCCAGTTTCCATGTGATGTAGGCTTCCAACTGGTCCAGCAAAGGACTCTGCTGGCCGTGGGCGATGTAAGACGGCTCGATGAAGATACCCCGGACGTTCGACGCATGATACAGCTTCATCTGATCGACGATCTCGTTGGCGAAGAATCCGGGAAAGGCTCGATATTGGTTGTTCCTGGCAAAATATGAAGGAGACAGATAGTAGAGCCACAGATACAACTGTGGACAGTCCGGACGCTTCGTCCAGCTTTCAAGTATGGCCAGTTCATTTTTCTTCGTGGTGGGCGAGTTCTTCCAGTTTCGGCATAACAGGCACAACTGCACCTTGATATTCGGCTCCAGCTTCACATGCAGAGGCGGATACGTGTAGTCAATATAGGCAAATATCGTTACATACTTGCCGGGATGGGTTTTCTGGATTCCTCTCGCCACCTTGTTGACAAAGGTATAGATGTAATCGCTGGATTTATCGCGGGCGAAATGCCCCTTGCCCCGTACATCCTCCTTGGCGACCTGGGGACGGCAGGCGTCGCATTTGCACCACATGTCATTGTCCATCGGCCCCAGCGCGAACGTGTCGCCCGCGGCGAATGCGCCTGGCTTCTTACCCTTGCCGTCAAAGAAATCCCGCGCATCCTGAACGATCTGCTGTATGAGTTCCGGGTTGCTGTAGCACAACTGCGGCGGCTCGTTGCAATCGAGATAACCCTTGGCGAACCAGTCCGGATGCGTTTTCAGAAAGCGTTCGTAATAGCCGTGAAAGGAGTGGTTGTTGGCGTACGGTTCGCCGCCGATGCGATTGCGGAAGTAGAACAGATTCTGCTCGCGCCGAGCCATGCTCGGGATCGAGGGCGTCTGAATGATGGTGTCGCCGGCCATGTCCTGCGGATAGGGAACGTTCAAATCATTGAACCGATACGGCATGACCGGCTTGCGGCGGACATCCACGCTTTGAACGGTCAGCGTCTTCCTTGCCGTGTACGTAATCCCCAGGTCCGTCGGCATGTACCACCGCACATCGCAGCAGCGCTCCAGAAAGTCGTACGTCGCGTACATCGTCGCCTGCGCGTCGAACAGATCGGGATATCCCGCTCCCGTCGCGTAGTTGACTTCCCCGACATCCGCCTTGTCGCTGCCCATCAGGACAATCGCGTTCGGCTGGAACCGGATCACATATTCCTGGGCCTTGAAGTCGGCTGCGCTGAGATTGAGTGCCCGCGTGGCGGCGCTTTCGCCCACCAGAATGCCTACGCCTTCGCCCTTGGCTTCATCCGTAATGATCGACAGCTCAGCGCCGGTGATCTTTCGCACATGGTATTGTAATTCATACGCCGCCAGACGCGCTGCCCGCGTGGCTTTCGCCGCGATCTGGATGTGCGAGACCGCCTTGCCGTCCTGAACCAGCGTCAGCCCTTTGGACGATGGTTCCGCCGCGTGCAGATGCCCGCCTGTGAATATCAACGACATCCATATACACAAGAGCAATCCGCATCCATACATAGCCTGTTGTTGGAATCCTGAAAGCAGTTGCATCGATCGATTCTCCTTGACGGTTAATAGTTGTACAGTCATTGCTCAAGTCACTTGGATATTGTCGGTTCCTGCGCCGGTTGAGATTGCGCATTCACAGCCGGATCGGTGGGCGGTGCGGCTCGTTTACGCCATTGCTCCACGATTTTGGAAGGAACGCCCAGCGCGGCGTTGAAGTGGATTTGCTGAATGTTTCCAATGCGTACGATGCGTTCAAACTCATCGACTTGGGCGAGATATTCCTTGGTATTGTTCGGATCGGCCGGCCCGCGTTCAAGCTGCGTGTACAACAGCGGCAATCGCGCCATGTCCACCTGTTGCAGAATGGCCGGATTGTCGATCACGGCCTGACGAGCCGCGGTGAAATACGCATCAACCTGCCGCCATTGCTCCGGCGTCATGTTGATGATGCCGGACAGATCGTTGTCGCGGACCTGTTCCTTTGTCCATGGTCGCGGCGTTGCTTCGACGCGTTCGATGCGCCATGTTTCCCAGATGTTCCAGAAGAACTCGTCGAGGTCCTGCATATGCGGCGCGGCAGGACCATAGAAACCGTAGTTGAAGTCGCGGAGCAGATCGCGGGTGTCTCGCTGCGGATCCCAGCCGAGTTTGGCGAAAATCCAGCAACGCTGCTGATTCTGCGCCCAGCCGCGGGGATAAGGCGTTTCGAAGAAAACGCCTTCCGCGCCGTGGGATGCGTACCAGCGCAGATTCCTCGCTGCGGTGGGCAGATTCAGGTTGTAGCGGTCGAATGTGTAATGATCTGGATAGATCCAGGCGCACATCGACGGTTGCCACCGGTCGTACCACAACTGCATGGCCTGCGAGTTGAGGTCGCTTTCCCAGATGAACAGATCATTGTAGGCCCAGTCATGGTAATCGCTGCACATCCAGAGCAGCGTGTTGACTCGCGGCTTGAAGGTGTCGGTCGGCTTGAGGGTGTTCAGGTATGCCAATGTGGACACCCGCACATGCGGATAGTCGGCGGCGATGTCATCGGCGACGGCGTTGACCATCTCCAGCAGCGGCCCCATGTCGTTGCCGCCTTCCCGATCAATGATGGGCATGCAGAGTGGGCAGTGGCATGCGCCGCCGCCATCGTTGGGGGAGACATCGACGTATTCGGCATTCGGAGCCGCAGCCAACTTCGAGCGCACTCCAGCCATGACGAGTTTGCGCACCTCAGGGTGCATGGGACAGAACTGATGAGGGTTACGCTTGCCGTCGATCAGCGCGAAATACTCCGGATATTGTTCGAACATATCCTTGGGCACATAGACATCGTAAGTATGGACATCCCGGCCGGCCCACTGGCCGAAGCGCATGCGATTCTGGCGTTGCCAGATGTGCTGACCATAGGCGTAGATGCTGTAGATTCTGCGCAGTTTGTCGAACGGCGGAAGAAAGGCACGTGGCGCGGGATTGAGCCGCAATTCAACCTGAAGAGGAATGGCGGTGCCGCCATCACCCGGCAGATACCAGCGGCAACCGAGGTCTTCCTCCAGCATCGCGTAGACGCCGTTGAGCACGCCGGCACGCGGACCGCCATCAATGAGGATATGGTCCCGGTGGAAAGCGATCCGGTATCCATCATCCTTGAACGCTACGGCAGGCAGACCGGCGGCGTCCGCGAGTTGGGTGCGGCCGATGCTGATGACTCGTGCCGGCAGTTCGCCCTGCCCTTCCCGTACCATGACGAACTCGGCTCCGCAGATCGCCTGCAGCCATGTCGCCAAGTCCGCGGCTGCCTGCGTTTCCTGTGTCGTGGGCTGTGTGGAAAGCAGAATGCCGTAAGCCGCCTTGTAGTTGTCCGCCAGCACAAGTGCTGGACGTCCATCGGGAAGGGGCCTCAGGCTGTTGCGCCACAGTGGATAAGGCAAACGCGCCTGTCTGGCCTGCCGGAAACGGTCATGCGCGGCCTGTGATGCAAGGCGAGCCGTCTCCGCCGCCTGCGCCGCGGCAGCCTCCTTGGCGGTGAGCGTGGCAACCTGCACCCGCACATCATCGACAAACCAACTGATCCCTCCACCATCATGGGTTAGCGTGAGTTGCGTGAGGTAATTGGAGAAGTGCAGATTTCCAAACGCAAGGATTGGACCCTCCGGATAGACCGACGAACTGAGCGTGAAGCCGGTCTTCGGACTGAACGTCAGCGTCAAGGTCTGGAATGCGCCATCACGGTTGAGATGCGCGCCAAGTTGGCCCAACTGGTAGCTGTTCTTCGTCGGCGTTTGATAGAGGAGTATTCCCGACTGTTTGGGTGGAGAGCCTTGATAGGTTGGACTGGGGCTAAGTGAAATCTGGTAGACCCTCTGCCTGTTGTCGGTGACGTGGACAAAGAATTGTCCGCCGCCGGCGCCGTCGGCCTGCCTGAGTTTAAAGGAGATGACGGCATCGCCTTCGATCTTCGAACCGAAGGGCAGGGTGATGGCGGCGCCGGGTTTGGGGCTGAAGTTCAGTTCGCCGGCGACGCAACGGTAGTTGCCGACCGCTGCGCCGTTGGATGAAAATTGTCCGCCCAACACTTTCCAGACGATGCCCTCGCCAGCCTGTCGCGGGGTGATGACGCCATCGGTCGCGGTGACACCAACCTGATTCGCGCTGAAGTCGTCCTCGACGACCGTCGTAAGTTCGGTCGCGGCAGCAGGCAGGCCCGCCAGCCCCATGACCACGCTCACCATCAGGAGGATCATGGTCACCCTCCACCGCATTTGCCGGTTGACGATGGAACTCACGATGTGAATCGCATCTCCGAATCCTGCTGTAATCATGCTTGTTGCCACCCTTTCAAGTTCATGACCAGAACATTACGTGACGATCAAGGCGTACGACGTTCGCGGCAGATCCCCTTCAGGGCCAACGGACGAATGGGATCATCTCTCCCAGACGCGGAGGTCGTTTCGGTCTGGGAAATGATCCGCTGCTCCAGTTATCAGCCGATGCGGATCGCGGGATCCATCGCGGATATTCCTTGTCTGCACAGGAGAAAATCGCTGGATGATGGGCCGGCCTCGAATCGTCATGCGTGTTGGCATGGACAAGTCTCGCCCAGCATGTATATACAGGTTACACAGGTGAATCCGCCATGTCAATACCCTTGTGCCCCGGTTCCAATCCGGTGCAGCTACGGACGGTTGCCCGACCAGAGCTGCCTGATTCCATTCCGTGGCATGCGGCGCGACCCGGACGCTCGGACACCTATGAACCGCACGGGATCACGGATGGTCCTTCCTTCCTCCATCTGGCAAACGGAATCGCGCGTGCTTCAACATCGGCATCAGCCCCGTTGGCTGCGTGCTCCACCTCTTCGAGTACATGGGCGTAGCCCGTCGGATTGGCCGTGTCGATGACGTAAGACGTCGTCGTCCGAAAAGACATTCCCAGGCATACGTTGCTGATTGAGTTCTCCCAGCCTGGCGTGTTGACCGACCCGCTGGCGACCCATTCGCCGTCCACATACAACTGCTGACCTTCCTGGCCGGGAATAGCGCTACCGAAGGTGTAGGCCACGTGGTGCCACGATCCATCGGCATACGTGCCCACGCTTTCGATCATCTCCTGATTAAGGTAGGCGTACACGTGGCCGCCGGCCAGCCACACGATGCGGTCCTGGTAGGTCCCATCATGGGTCGACAGCAGGCCACAGCCTATCTCTGCCGGATTGCTTCGCTGAGAAAGCCATCGCGGGCCGCATTCAGTGCGAGCACTGGCTCGGCGGCCTGCTCAAACTTGATCACTTTAAAGCAGTGTGATGTCATGAGAAATACAGGCGAAGCTCGACATTTTGGATCACCTCTGGGAATGAACCGCGTCACCATCGCATTTGCCGGAAGAGCATGAAAAAAGCTTGATATTCAAGGCTAACTCATTGATTTTACGTCCAAATTGGCATCGAAATGCTCTTGACGGAAGAAGGTCGCACTGCATAATGCAATCTGTGGCAATCGGGGTTGATGTCACGGCTGAACAAGTCAAAATTTTGGGGATATGACGACGAACAAAAGAATCGCGGGGAGTTGACCGTAAGGCAAGTCGCACGACATCGGGGGAGTCGGGCGGTTCGAGTCGAGATTGTTGGAGTTGGATGGATCGGACGCGGGGGGATGCGGGGATGACCCAAGGATGAGTTGTATGCGTCGGTATCGTGCGAAGGGCAGCACGGCGTATGAACATCGGCGCATGCGTGACTGGGGTTGTGTGTCGGGAAGTATCGACGGGTGAGAAAGGCGACGGGGCGCGGGGTTGGATACGCAGGGCATATCCCTGTCGCAGCACAAGTTGATCGATTTGGATTGGATATGCGCATGGTCGTCGTCTGACCATGTTGCCTGGTGTCATTTTTGTCATGATTCAGACAGTAAGGGGGACATGATGGCCTTGCATCGCGTTACGTAGCTTTGGCCGGGTCGGGTCAATTTCAGTGTTTCCGGTGTTCGCAGGCGCTTATGTCGTCCTCGTTGTCGCTATCGCCATAGGGAGATGCCGATGCATCTGTCACGTCGCGCGTTGGGCTGGTTGAATCTACGTTATCGTTCCGTAATGTCCCGTTTGCGAGCCCACGAGCCATGTCTGGGGGCATGGTGGTGCGATCAGCGGGCGAAAGTGCAGTCCATTCTGGGACGACTGAGGCGGCGCGTGGCCCGGGGTGTGCGGCATCTGCTGGAAAGTCATCTGCGGACGTTCGATCTGGAGCCGATGGAACAGCGGGTACTGTTCAACAGCGATCCGACGTTTGTCTCCGCGGGCGTGTACCCGTGGAACGGAACGCCGGACACCATGGTTGTGGTGGATATCGACAGCGACGGCGACCTCGACCTCGTCCAACAGCCGGCCTATCAGGATCCCAGTTACAGATTGCTGACCAACGACGGCACGGGTCAATTCTCGGCTCCGACCTTGCTACCGGGTTCCGGGCGAAGCGGCGATCTGACCTTCGCGGACGTCAACGGCGATGGTCGGCTGGACCTGATCAGCGCGGGATCGAACAGCCAGCAGACGATCGGCATCAGTCTGGGCGATCCGTCCGGCGGATTCGGCGCCATGAGCTATTTCGATGCCGGCGTCTATCCGGGAACCCGGGTCGGCGTAGGCGATTTCGACGCCGACGGCCACGTCGATCTGCTCACCAGTCACAACAACTTAGTCCAGACGCAGCTTCCCGACGGCAGTTGGCTGTTCCAGGACGGCGGACTGCGCCTGTTCCGGGGGCACGGCGACGGCACGTTCGATTCTCCCGTCAACGCCCTGACGAACACCACGGGATTCTGGGGCTTTTACGGCATGAGCATCGCCCGCGTCGAGGATATCAATCACGACGGTGATCTCGATGCGATCGGTCTGACCGAATATGGCTCGATCTATCTGTTCACTGGGCAGGGAAACGGCCTCTTCACGGCCGGGACGATCTCGAATCTGTATTCGATGTCCGGGGAGAAAACCACATGGTTTGGCGATCTCAACTTCGACGGCGACCTCGACTTGGTTACGTCTGACTCCATGCAGCTTTCCGTGGCGATGGGCCGCGGCGATGGAACATTCGCCGTCAACTCCTTGACCGTCATTCAGGATTATGGATTTACCATTCAGTCAGTCGCGCTGGGGGACTACACGAATGACGGATACCTTGATCTGCTGGTCGACACAAGCCACTACTGGGCCGCTGTGCCATGGACGCGGATCGCCACAGGCAATGGTGACGGAACATTTGACGCCTTTATGGATTTGACGTATCCGGCGACTCCCGGCGTTGGCATCCTTGCTTCCGGTGATTTCAACGGAGACGGATGGGCGGATGTGGCGCACAGCCAGGCCCAGGGAGCCTCGAACAACGGCGTGGTGGAGATTCTGCTGTCCGAGCGAGGTTCGATCAATCACGGCGGACCCTACACGTTGAATGAAGGCGACGAAGTGCTGCTCGACGGTTCGGCGGAAGATCCGTTGGTGCTCAACAGCATGGAGTGGGATTTCGACTACGACGGCGTCACGTTTGACGTGGATGCCGTGGGGGCGCAACCCAGCTACACCGCGCCGGATGGACCCGCATTGCGCACCATTGCTGTCCGCGCCCCGGCCGCCGGCGGCGGCTATGACATTCTGCAAACTCTGGTCATTGTCCGTGACGTTCAGCCGGTGATCAGTGTGACAGGCGATGGCTCGGTGGAGCAGGGACAGTCGCTTACCCTCAACCTCTCCGCGGTCGATCCCGGCGATGACCCCATCACGCAATGGGTCATCGATTGGGGCGACGAGACCAGCCCGCAGACCTACGCGGGCGATGTGACGGCGGTATCCCATACGTACCTGTTCGCCGGCATGTACAACGTGACCGCCACCGCGACCAACGAGGATGGTTCATATCCCGCCCCGGCATTTCCCGTTGAAGTGAACCAACTGGTCGGCGACATTGCGATAACGGGCAACCCCGGGCCGATCGACGAAGGCACGTTCGTTGAACTGATCGCGGACCTGGGAACCAATGCGCCCGCGGTGGTGACCTATGCATGGTCGATCCGGCGCAATGGCGTTGCCTACGCGCCGGGGGTTGCGCTGGATGGGCCGACGCTGGCGTTTACGCCCGACGACAACGGAAACTATGAAATCACGTTGACCACGATGCTCGACGGATTGGGAGAACGGGACGCGATCAGCTTTCAAGTCGGCAACGTCGAGCCGCAGATGTCGTCGGTGACGGCAGGGGGGCTGTCCCAGGAAGGGCAGGAGGTCACGCTGACCGGCGACATTCTGGATCCGGGCCACGCGGACAGTTTTGTGCTGCACGTGGACTGGGGCGACGATGTCGTGCAGGACTTTACGCTCGCGGCCGGGACGACCAGTTTTGGAAGCCAGATTCGCCATGTCTATGCCGAGGATTCCACGCAACAGCCGGGGGGAAGCTACGCCATTGCGGTGGCGCTGACGGATGACGACGGCGGCTCGTCGCAGACGACGATCAGCCATCAGGTGGACAACGTCGCTCCTTCGCCTGAGATCAGGGATATCCCAGCCAATCTGCAGGCGGGCACAGCTGTACATCTGAACAGCGTCGCGAATGATCCTGGAACCGTCGACCAGTTTACCTATGCCTGGTCGGTCACGTTCAATGGTCAGGTGGTGACGACCAGCATCGCCTCCACGCTGGACTTCACGCCGGGCAACAACGGCGTGTATGACGTCATCCTGCTTGTGACGGACGATGAGGGCGCGTCGAGGACGGCAAGCTGTCAGTTGAACGTTTCGCCACAGGCCCAGATCGTCGGCTGGCCCACAACCATCAACGAGGGACAGACCGTCACCGTCTCGGCTGCCCTGAATGATCCGGATGGATCGGAATCGCTGACCTATACATGGACACTGCGCAATGCCTACACCTTGCAGGTCTATGAAACACAGACGGGAACTCAGTATGTTCATGAGTTTCGCAACGACAATTACGGTCTGGGCATCTGGGATCCCTTTGAACTGGTGCTTGAAGTCGCCGACCAGCAGGGCAGGACGGGGCGCGACAGTCGGACGTTCATGGTGCAGGATTTACCGGCTGTTTTCATGATTGTCAGCATGACCGAGAATCCGGTCGAGGGCAGCCCGTTCCAGATCATCTACACAGTCACGGACCCGGGGCCGGATGATGTTTCGATGGTCTATTGGACCGTCTTTGGCATCAACACCGGATTCTATCAGTCCTCACCGACCCCCAACAGCATGGTGGCGTTCACTCCGCCGGATAACGGACCTTACTACATTGACCTTCATGATATTGGCGGCCTTGGGGCTCCATTTTTCTACTCCACAAGCATCAATGTCGCCAACGTACCGCCGCAGGTCAGTCTGATCGACCCGCCGGACCAGCCGATCAAGGATCAGCCGGTGACGCTGGTCAGCAGCGTGACCGATCCGGGCGTCAACGACACGTTCACGTACAACTGGGTCGTGACGCACGACGGTCAGCCGTATGTCACCGGTTCCACGCCGAATATCACGTTTACGCCGACGGAAATGGGGCAATACGACGTCACGCTGACTGTGACGGATAAAGACGGAGGATCGGGCAGCGTCAGTCACGGCATGTTTGTCGGATTGACCACGAACATTGAAGGTTTGCCGGCGGAAGTGACCACCGGCGACGCGATTTCCCTGGCTGCGGTGGTGGAAGGCCTTGGCCCCGACGATGTGCCGCTGTACGTCTGGACCGTGTCTCGCAATGGGCAGATCGTCCTCACGGGCGACCAGTCCACCCTCGACTTTACCGCGGACAACAACGGCGTCTGGTCGGTCCAGTTGCGGGTGATCGTGGATGGCCAGGATTTGGCCAACGATGCCCGGACGTTCCATGTCAGCCCCATGGTGGAACTTGCCGGGCTGCCGACCCAGTCGCCGGAAGGCGCCGTCATTGCGCTCAGCGCCATCGTGACGGATACTGATGTCGATGAAACGTTCAGCTACGACTGGCGGATCACGCAGGACGGCGACGTGGTCGCAACCAGTCAGAGCGAGGCGTTCAACTGGATGCCGACGGACGATGGGCAATACCAGATCGCGCTGACCGTGACGGATCAATACGGCAGTGAAGTGGCGCTGAATCGCACCGTATCCGTGACCAATGTCGTGCCGACGCTGGTTTTGTCCGGCTTGCCTGAGACGCTCAATGAAGGCAATTCGGTCTCACTTGCGTCGGCGGTGACCGATCCCGGCATTCTGGACACATTCACATATGCCTGGACCATCACGCGAAACGGGCAGTCGTTCCTGACCGCCGGCACGCCGTCGGTAAGCTTCACCGCATCGGACGACGGCGATTACGACGTGCAACTGGTCGTTACCGATGACGAAGGCGGCAGCGCAACCGCCACGGGCGGTTTCAGCGTCAACAATGGGGTTCCGACGATCACGCAGTTCATCGTTCCGGACGAGATGGACGAAGGCGATGCGGTGATGTTGACCGCCCATGCGACCGATCCGGCCGGGGCGGGCGATCCGCTGACCTACACATGGACCGTGACGCGCGATGGTCAAGTCGAGGTCATTCACACCGGAGCGAGCTTCACCTACACGCCGACGGATGACGGCCCGACCCTCGTGTCGCTTGAAGTGTCCGACGGCGATGGCGGCGTCTCCGTGCAATCCGCCACTGTCGCCGTGCACAATCTTCCGCCGGTCGTCGCCATTGCCGACGTGTCCGAAGATCCCTACGCCTACAGCGTCGGACAGACGGTGCACCTGATCGCTTCCGCGATGGACCCCGGCACGGCGGATGTGCTGACGTATGCATGGACCATCAAGCAGTTTGGCAATATCGTGGCCGCCGGGAATAACCAGACACTCGACTTTGTGCCGACGATCAACGGTACGTATGACATTCAACTGAACGTACTGGACGACGATGGCGCTGGAGCAGCCGCGAACTTTTCGATGCTGATTGCCCTCAATGTCAGCATCACCGGTCCAACGACCACCGGCGAGGGCGACTCACTGACCTTTGACGCTGTGGTCAACGCTACCGAACCCGGTGGCTATACCTACGAGTGGACGGTGGTCAGGGACGGCACCGAACTCGGCAGCGGTACGGGACAGCATCTGACCTATGTGCCCGTGGACAACGGAACCTATCAGGTCACGGTTGTCGTTCACGACACGCATCAGGGATTCGGCACATCGACGCTGACCGTGGACGTGAGCAATCTTCCGCCGTCGCTGGCTTGGGACAATCCGCCGGCGCAGGCGACGGAAGGCGACACGATCAACGTGCATGTCCTCGCCTCCGATCCCGGCATCAACGATTCATTTTCCTATCACTGGCGAATCGACAAGGACGGCGTACCGCTGAGCCAGACCACAACCAGTACGGGCGATCTGTCGTTCGTTCCCGACGACAACGGCATGTACGTGGTGTCGGTGTATGCCGTGGACAATGACGGCGGGCAGTCCGACACGATTTCAACCGTGCTGATGATCGCCAATGCGTCGCCCACCGTGACGCTTGAGTTGCCGGAAGTGGCCTACAAGGACTTGCCCACGGTCGTGCATGCCCTGGTCAGCGATCCGGGCGTCGGCGACACGTTCACCTATGAATGGACGGTGACGCGCGACGGCCAGATTTTCGTGCAG
>JADLAP010000147.1 GCA_020848195.1 Phycisphaeraceae bacterium | reverse complement strand
CACGCTCAGGCAGACGGTGGAACTCGTCCACGTCTGGCCCGGTCGGATCAGACAGTTGACCGTCCAGCCCAGCAGCACGCGCACGGGCTTGAGGTCGTAGCTCGCCATGTTCTCAATGGCGAGGTGGCTGTTGCGCGGCGCGGAATCCTTGACGATGTACGAAAGTCCGCCACCTGGCCCGGACAGGTCCATCCACGGCGCGTACATTTCCAACGGATACCGCAACGTGCGCCGGTGCTGCGTGCGGCCATACGTCCCGCCCGAAGGAATGGGGAAATCCAGGTAATCCGCATTGGAAAAGCCGGGAAAGATCAGTTTATCTTCACCCTTGCCTCCCCTGGGCATCCAACCGCCGAGGATGGGAAAGCAGGCGTCCAGCAAGTCGCGCTCGCCGCGGTTGGTCACGGTCATCGCAAATTGAATTTCGTCGTCCACCTTGGTCAGGCGAGCTTCGACGTCCACGCCGGTGGTGTTGCGGTCGCTGTCGAGGAGATTGCGCCACCGCAGCGTGACGCCGTCGGGCCGGGTGTCGATCTGAGGCGGAGATTGCAGGTGATTTTCAATGCAGCAGGAAAAGCGTTTGGGCCTTGGAATCATGATCTTGAACAGCCGGCCATCGGCTCGGCCGTCTGTTGCCGCGTCCAGATGCACCAAACCTGACCGGTGATCGACGATGCGGAGCAGATTGCCGGTTTTCTCATCGAGCGTGATGCCCAAAAGGCCGTTGCGGAGTTCCATGGCATGCGTTTCCTGTGAAAGCAATGGATGACCCATCCCAACCGAACCTCGACGTCAGCAGGCTGAGAAATACGAGGAAAGTCCTATCCGGTCTGGCGATAGCCTGTCCATGAGCCGGTATTGCGAGCAGTATGTGATGGAAATATCCTTCAAACAGTCCACATGCTACCGATCCGGTTGTTCACGGGTCAGAGCCGATTGTCCGAAAAACTTGTAAAATCATCCGATATGTCCTTCTCCGAACCGAAACCCGGCGAAGCGTTCGTACACCGCGTCAAAGTTCCTCGCGGCATGGCGGCTGGCGATACGCTCAATCATTTCGTCATCGGCATCACGCTCAACGGCCAGACGGACTACCACATCGGCGGCGTGCGAATCCGGGCGCAACGGAATGACCTGATGATGACACTGCCGAAAGTGCCGGTGTTCTGGAAAGTGCCGGAAGAGGCCGAACACTGGGAGGTGATTTACGTGGTGTTCGATCCCCGGCCGCATTGGCTGACGTGGATGGACTGGCCGAAGATGTCGCAAGGCTGTCGGCGACTGCGACTGGGTTCGCCGGAGGTTGGCGCGGAAGCCGAAGCCCATGTGGCGGCGAAGCACAGCCGGCAGTGCATGTTCAACATCCTTCGCTGGGCGACGTGGCCCGGCGAGGAGCGGACGCCGTGGCAGCTCTGCGAAATCGAGCGGCTGCTGCTGGGTTGTTACCGTTTCGACCGAAGTCGGCAACAGGGCGGCGATCCCCGGCTGCAGCTCGCGCTGGACCATCTGGCTGCGAACCTCAGCCGCGAACTGACCTTGCCGGAACTTGCCCGCGTCAGCCACCTGTCGCGGTCGCGTTTCGCCGAGCTGTTTCACCGGCAGGTGGGCGTTTCGCCGCGGCAATATCTGGAACGTCTTCGCATCGAGCGTGCGAGGCAGATGCTGCGTCTGACGTCGCAGCCGATCAAGGAAATCGCACAGGCGGTGGGCTTCGCCGATCCGGCGTATTTCAGCAACCGATTCCGATTGCACGCGGGGCGGAGTCCGCGCCGGTATCGTACGGAAGGTCAGTTGAACTCGTCGTAAGCGATGTGGTCAGCTCGCACGCCGAGGGAGCCGAGCAGATCGCAGGTGGCGCGGATCATCAGCGGCGGGCCGCAGAGGTAGAACTCCACTTCATCGAGCGCGGGATGCTGACGAAGGTAATGGTCGCGCACGACTTCATGGATCATGCCTACCGGGCCGGCCCAGTTGTCCTGAGGCAGCGGCTGCGACAGGGCGACGTGGAACTTGAAGTTGGCAAAGCGTTGTTCCATGTCGCGGAAATAAGGTTCGTAGAACAGTTCCTGGGCGCTGCGTGCGCCGTACCAGTAGCTGACGCGGCGTGCGGTGTTCTGCGTTTCAAAGAGGGATGACAGATGCGCCCGCAGGGGGGCCATGCCCGCGCCGCCGCCGATGTAGATCATTTCGCGCTGCGTCGGTTTGATGTGGAAATCGCCGAACGGGCCGATGGCGGTGACCTGATCGCCGGGCTTGAGATGCCACATCCACGACGAGCCGGCTCCGGCGGGGCAGTCCTGGCAGGCCGGCGGCGTGGCGATGCGGATGTTGAACTTCAGCGCCTTGTCGATGGCCGGGTTGCCCGCGATGGAATAGTTCCGCCGCGTCGGCTGGGCGTTCGATGCCTTGTGGTCGAACACATGATGCGCCTGCCAGACCGAGCGGTAAGGTTCGGACACGTCGAAGCCGGCAAAGGGCACATGGCTGAACACGGGGATGTCGAACTGCAGATAATCGCCCGGTGTCCAGGTGAAGTCATCCAACAGCGGCAGCAGTTCCACTTCGCGGATGAACGTGGCGACGTTGCGGCTGCCGATGACGCGGAATGGATGCGTCTTTTCCGCCACGGCAGCGCCTGCGCCGCCGGCGGTTTCCAGGTTCAGCAGCACGGCATCGGCTTCGACTTTCACGGGATAGGTCCGCAAGCCCACGCAGACCGGGGGCCGCTGCACGGAGCCGTCCCGCACGTCGAACCGGCCGTTGTGCTTGGAACATTCGATGAGATTGCCCGTGACGAAGCCTTCCGCCAGATGCGTTCGGCCATGGGTACAGATGCCGTCCGTGGCGTAGTACCCGCCGTCGGCCGTGTGATACACCGCGAACGTCCGGCCATCATGGTCGAACCGCACCACATCTTCCTTCCGCAACGCGCTGGTCGGGCAGACTTCCACCCAGCCATGGACCGGTTCGCGCTGGGCACGCAGGACCGCGCAGCCATGGCAGCGGGTGGTCTGCGGTTCGGGCAGCTTGCGCCGGACGTAGTAGCCGGGGTCTTTGGATTGACGCCAGAGCGCCGGGACGATTTCACGGTACGCGGCGAAGATGCTTGGATACGGCGTGGGCATGTCGTCCTTCACCAGCTTGTGCAGACGAGGAAGCTGGTGATAGGGGACCAGCGGGAACATGTGGTGTTCCACGTGGTAATTCATGTTCCAGTAGAGGTAGCGGTGGATGAGGTTCATGTAGACCGTGCGGCAGTTGAGCCGGTGGTCCAGGACGTTTTCCGCGAGGCCCGCGTGCTGGGTGAAGCCGTAGACGCGCATGAGCCACGCGCCGTAGACGACGGGCAGGCCGATGTACATCAGCGGGAGGATGGAGCGGAAATAGATCGCGGCTGCGATGGTGGCGAGATAGATGGCGATGTAGATGCGGGCTTTGAGGTAGACAGTGGGGAAATACTCCGGAGGAACATAGGTCGTTTCCGCTTCGGTCATGCGGCCGGTGACATGGAGAAGCATCTTGCGCAACTCCGCGTAGGCGCTGCGAACGCCGATGAAGCCGAGCAGGATATTGGGGATGCTGGCGGGGCGGGGTACGGCGATTTCCGGGTCGCGGCCGACGACGATGGTGTCGCTGTGATGCCGGGTGTGGCTCCATCGCCAGGGGGTGGACTCGCGGAAGACCATGAAGGATGCGATCTCGTAGAGGACGTTGTTGAGCCAGTCGGTTTTGAAGGCGGTGCCGTGGAGGGACTCATGCCAGCGTGAGTCGGAGGTTGAGCCGTAGATGGTTCCGTAGATGACGAAGGGGATGATGGCCCACCACGTGCCCCAGAGGACGAAGCCGTAGTAGCCGGAGACGGCGAGGATGGCGAACCAGAGGATCGTGTCGCGCAGGGCCGGCCCGTCGCGGCGTTCGAGGAGTTTTCGCATCTCGTCGCGCGGGACGGGCGACTGATACCAGTCGGCCTCGGCCAGACCTTTTTCCACGGCTTGTTGTGCGTTGGGTCCGACGAGACTGTAATCGCTGAGCGCCACCTTGGTCATGGGAGAAAGGCTCCGGAAACCAGAGTTGTTCCTGCGGTCGTCATCGCTTTTCCGCCGGGAATGAGTGTAGCGCGGCCGGCGACGGAGAACAGGCACGATCAGCAGCCATTTTGTGTCTTTTTTTGACGATACCGCGTAAGCCGATGAATCCCCGTCGGACGGGAGACCGCGGCAGTGGGGGGATCAGGCCGGTTCGCCGGGCAGGGGGCGGCTCTTGGCGCTGTGGACGGGGTGGAGCGGGCCGATGCGGACAGCGGCTTCCACGGTGGCCCCCGGGGCAACGTTGAGGCTGCGGGCGATGATGGTGCCGGTGGTGTGGCTGTGTTCTTCCAGCGAGACCGGGCCGTGGGCTTCGACTTCGCCGTCGTAGCGGCCGGAGATGGTCACTTCACCGCAGACGAGCTGGCCGACCATGCTGCTGCGCTGGGTGACATGGACGTGTCCCTGCGTGGAGAGGTCGCCCATGAGTTCGCGGCGAAGGGTGATGTCTTCCAGACGAAGGGGATGGCTGCACGAGGGGCAGCGGAGGGAGAGGGTGCGGCGGCTGATGTCCATTTTGCGGCCGCAGCCGGGGCAATGGACCTGGCGCACCTCACGCGGCTGAGGCTTGTGAAGATACTGCGTCAGCAGGGAGGGTTTGAGCGGGCACACAGCGGTAGCTCACGCAAAGTCGCGGGTGTCGTCCGTGACACGTCGATCGTCCCTGACGGAAGGGCGCGGTTCAGGCTTGTTCGTGGCTGTGACCGTTGCCGTTGCCGTTGCCGCTGGTGGCCATGGCGGCTCCGTTGCTCTTGGCGCGGCGGCGCTGAAGAATCTCGTCCAGCGAACGCGGCACGGTGTTGATGTCGATCGACGGGCTGCTGCGGCGAGGGGCTTCAGCAGCGGTTTCCTCGCTGATGGATTCGTCGAGCTGGACCGGGGCGTCTTCCTGGACCTTGGCCAGCAGATCGCCGGCGGCCTGGATCGCCTTGGGTCCGACCACGACGTGGCCTTCAAACACCGCGCCGTCCACGACGGACAGCCGCGTGGTGTACAGGTGGCCCGAGAGTTGAGCGCTGGCCAGCAGTTCCATGCCGTGCTCCGCGACGACGTCGGCCTTCGCCTTGCCGCCCAGGCGCAGGCCGCCCGCGACGACCAGGCCCTGCACCACCGACGATTCCGCCAGATCCAACATGCCGCCCACGCGGATCTGTCCCTGAACCTGTCCCAGAATCACCGCATCACTGTCCAGGTGAATCTGGCCCTTGATCCGGCAGTCAGCGCCCAATACCGTCTTGGCTTCGTTCTTCTCGGTCACGGTTAACACTCCCGCTTTGGTCATAAGGTCTCTGCAGCCCAAGCCGGCACGCGCCAGGCTTCACAAATTGCCATCGGACAGCCGGACCCTCGGCATCCAATCTTGACGCCGCGTGATGGGAATGCGGAGGTTCTCGGACGTGGTTTTGTTCGTGATCGTTGTTCGCGCCTGGGAAGGCGCATCGACCGCATGATCCTGCTACGATTTGCCGCTGCGCAGGAATGGGTATTTCAGCCCCACGCATGAGGACCACCCATGACCGACTACCGTACCCGTACCCGACAGATTCTCGACACGCCCCTTGGCCGGCGGACGGTTTACGCCCTCGGCCGGCTCGGCGGCAACCTGAACCAACTGCCCTACTGCATCAAGGTGCTGCTGGAAGCCTGTCTACGCCACTGCGACGGCTACATCGTCACGCCCGCTTCCGTCGACGCGTTGATGCGGTACAACGCCAGACAGGTCGGCGAAACGGAAATTCCCTTCATGCCCGGGCGCGTGGTGCTGCAGGACTTCACCGGCGTGCCGGCAGTGGTCGATCTTGCCGCGATGCGAGCCGCCATGAAACGCATGGGCGGCGACCCCCGCAAGGTCAATCCCCTTGTGCCGTGCGATCTGGTGATCGACCATTCCGTCCAGGTCGACGCCTTCGGCTCCGCCGCCGCCCTGACCATCAACAGCCAGAAGGAATTTGAGCGCAACACCGAGCGTTATGAGTTCCTCAAATGGGGCCAGCAGGCGTTCGACAATTTCCGCGTCGTGCCCCCGGCCACCGGCATCGTCCATCAGGTCAACCTCGAATACCTCGCCAAAGTCGTCTGGTCTTCCGCGGTTAGCGGCGCGGCCGAAGGCCCGCCGTCTTTGTACCCCGACTCCCTCGTCGGCACCGACAGCCACACCACCATGATCAACGGCCTGGGCGTCGTCGGCTGGGGCGTCGGCGGCATCGAAGCCGAGGCCGTCATGCTCGGCCAGCCTATCTACATGCTCATCCCCGAAGTCGTGGGTTTCAAACTCGTCGGCAAACTGCCCGAACATGCGAATGCCACCGACCTGGTGCTGACCGTCACGCAGATGCTCCGCAAGCACGGCGTCGTGAACAAATTCGTCGAGTTCTTCGGCCCAGGCATGACCAACATGCCCCTGGCCAATCGCGCCACGCTCGCCAACATGGCCCCGGAATACGGCGCGACCATCGGCTTCTTCCCCGTCGATGAACAGACCCTGAAGTATCTCCGCCTCTCCGGCCGGGACGAAAAACTCATCCAGACCGTCGAGCAGTACGCCAGGCTCCAGGGCCTGTGGCGCGACGACAGCTATCCCATCGTCTACTCCTCCCAGCTTGAACTCGACCTTTCCACCGTCGAACCCTGCCTCGCAGGCCCCAAACGCCCGCAGGATCGCATTGCCCTGTCCGCCATGAAATCCACATGGCAGAAGGATTTGACCACGACTTTCGCACGCGCCGGCGCACCGGCTGCCAACGGCGACCTCGCCGACGGCCACGTCGTCATTGCCGCCATCACGAGCTGCACCAACACCAGCAATCCCGAAGTCATGCTCGCCGCTGGCCTGCTCGCACGCAAAGCCCGACAGCGCGGCCTGTCCACCAAACCCTGGGTCAAAACATCACTCGCCCCAGGCTCCAAAGTCGTCACCGACTACTACGAAGCCTCCGGCCTCAATGAAGACCTTGACGCTCTCGGCTTCCAGACCGTTGGCTACGGCTGCACCACCTGCATCGGCAACTCCGGCCCGTTGCCCGAAGCCATCAGCAAAACCATCAACGAACGCAACCTCGTCTGCTGCTCCGTCCTCTCCGGCAACCGCAACTTTGAAGGTCGCGTCAATCCTGATGTGAAGGCCAACTACCTCGCCTCGCCGCCGCTGGTCGTCGCCTACGCGCTGGCTGGCACGGTCAATCTCGACCTGGCCACCGAGCCGCTGGGCAACGACCCGCAGGGCAAGCCGGTCTACCTCCGCGACATCTGGCCCACGCCGAAGGAAGTGCAGGATGTGATCGCCACAAGCGTGACGCGGGAGCAGTTCCAGAGCCGCTACGCCGACGTCTTCGCCGGCTCCGACGAATGGAAAGCGGTCAAGACCAGCGCCGGCGCGCTGTTCCAGTGGGATGACAAGAGCACCTACGTGCAGGAGCCGCCGTTCTTCGTGGATATGCCCGAAAAACCGGGAAAAATCCAGCCGATCCGTGGCGCGCGATGCCTGGCCAAACTCGCCGACAGCGTGACCACCGACCACATCAGCCCCGCCGGTTCGATCAAAAAAGACAGCCCAGCCGGCAAATTCCTCACCGCCCACGGCGTGCCGGTCAGCCTGTTCAACAGCTACGGCGCTCGCCGCGGCAACGACCGCGTCATGGTCCGCGGCACGTTCGCCAACACCCGCATCAAAAACCAACTCGCCCCCGGCACCGAAGGCGGCGTGACAAAAATCATGGGCACCGATCAGATCGTCCCCATCTTCGACGCCGCCGTGGCCTACGGCGCTGCCCTGACCAGCGACCCCGACATCCAGCGCGAGCCTGACGCCAAACCGCTGGTGGTGCTGGCGGGCAAGGACTACGGCATGGGCTCCAGCCGCGACTGGGCCGCCAAGGGCACGTTCCTCCTCGGCGTCCGGGCCGTGATCGCCGAGAGCTACGAGCGCATCCACCGCAGCAACCTCGTCGGCATGGGCGTGCTTCCCCTGTGCTACCAGCCCGGCCAGACCGCCGCATCACTCGGCCTCGACGGCACGGAAACGTTCGACATCGACGTCGACGACAGCGTTCAGCCGCGCCAGCAACTGACCGTCCGCGCCACCAAAGCCGACGGCAAGGTCGTCACCTTCCAGACCCTCTGCCGCATTGATACGCCGGTGGAAGTGGACTACTACCGCCACGGCGGCATCCTGCACTGCGTGCTGAGGAAAATGGCGCAAGGTTGATTGAAAGCGGTTGAACATAGCGCCGCGACCTGTCGCATCTGCTGTCTGTCCTAGCTGCGGCTTCTTAGCCGCAGTCCGCTTCGCTCATCGTTTCGCCTCCGCGTATCATTTCCGCATGTCTACTTCCACCATCCTCGTCACCGGCGCTGCCGGATTCATCGGCTCGCATCTTTCGCAACGGCTGCTCGCGCTGAACTGGCGCGTCGTCGGGTTGGACAATTTCAACGACTTCTACGATCCGGCTCTCAAACGCCGCAACGTTGAAGCCATCACCGACAAGCGATTTTCCATCGTCGATGGCGACATCCGCGACCGCGACACCGTGCAGGACGTCTTCGCCCGCACGAGGCCGGAGGCGGTGATTCATCTGGCGGCCATGGCGGGCGTGCGGCCCAGCATCGAGCAGCCGGCCCTGTACGTGAAGGTCAACCTCGACGGCACGAACCATCTGCTCGACGCGGCCGCGCACCACGGCGTCCGACGCTTCGTCTTTGCCTCCAGCTCCAGCGTCTACGGCAACAATCCCAAGGTTCCGTTCGCCGAGACGGATTTCGTGGACCATCCCATCAGTCCCTACGCCGCCACGAAAAAGGCCGGCGAACTGCTCTGCCACACCTACTGGCATCTGTACAAGCTGCCCACGTTCTGTCTGCGGTTTTTCACCGTTTTCGGCCCTCGCCAGCGGCCCGACCTCGCCATCGGCAAGTTCCTCCGCATGGTCAGCGAGGGCAAGCCCATTCCCATCTTCGGCGATGGCACGACGAGCCGGGACTACACCTACATCGACGACATCGTCACCGGCATCGTCGCGGCGCTCGACAAGTGCGACCGCTACCGCGTCTACAACCTCGGCGGCGATCATCCCGTCACGCTCACGCAACTTGTGGAAACCGTGCAGAAAGTGGTAGGACGCGAAGCGATCATCGACCGCAAGCCGATGCAGCCTGGCGATGTGGAACGCACGTGGGCGGATTTGGCGCGAAGCCGATCGGAATTGGGCTACGCGCCGAAAACGACGCTCGAAGACGGCATCCGCAAACAGTGGGAATGGATGCAGGCTCAGGCTAACGAAGGATGAACAGCGTATAGCCGAGGATGCCCGCGCAGCCGAGCGTGACCAGGGTGACCAGCAGGGCGGCACGGATTTGTCGCAGGTGGTTCAGTCGCAGAAACGGCCGGCGGCACAGCGCCGTGACAAGTGCCACGGGAATGGCGGCGATCAGATAGAAAATCGCCCCTTGCGCGAACTTGCCGATCCACGACCGCGGCAGCGGCGGAAAGCCCATCGAGGTCAGATACGCCAGCATGAACATGCCCACGCCCGCCGCGGAAAACAGCACGCCGACCATCACGACCCACGCGGAGAGGAACGGATCGACCACGCTGACGGTCAGCCCCAGCCCGCTGCCGCACTCCGGACACCTCGCCCGCCGCAGATCGCGCAGGTTGTACCCGCACGTGGGGCACTTCACGTCCCGTTGCTGGAGGTAGTCCAGCAGTTCCGCTTCAGGAGTGCGGTTGGCGTCCGTCATGGGGGGAGATTGTAGAGGGTTTCGGCTTGTTGACTCAAACCGTGAAATCACAACACTGCCGCGCCATCAGTCCGGAGAATGACAACCGCGAATACGGATGCTTGTTTCGTCCACGATCCAAAGCCGGGCTTCAATCGGTTCTTCGTTCAGGACTGCGATCAAACGGCCAATGGCGTTGAGAATGTG